>NZ_DDNS01000009.1:28462-90750 GCF_002341255.1 Psychrobacter sp. UBA2514 | reverse complement strand
TTTTTATACTGAATTCACTATAAGTAGTACAACCTGACAGCGAAAAAATAGCTAATATTGAAATTAAAAATTTAGATAATTTGACAACCCTTACCCCTAAAGCGCTAATATAAGATGTCTGTCTATCCGCTCATTTTTATAAACAAGCGTCGATAAAAAAATCTTATAATGCTACTCATTTGGATATTGTTATGCAACAAAAAGACATGGCACAAAAAGCGCCTAAACGAAAAAACCTTGTGATTTTGATACATGGTTTGCATCAAACGACTTGGATGATGCGTCCATTAGCGAAGCGTTTACAAGCGCAAGGTTTTGCCACCCATCAATACAGCTATCGCAGCATGCGCGACGGTATCAAAACCAACAGCCAGCGACTACATGAGTGGCTGAGTGCCAACCACAACCCTGATCAGCCAATAGATTTGGTCGGTCATAGCTTGGGTGGATTGATTATTCGTGATTTTTTGGCCAATTATCCCAAGTGGCAAATTGGGCGCTGCGTCACGCTGGGCACGCCGCATGTGGGAAGTGTTTGCGCGGATTACGTATGGCGTTTGAGCCCTTTAATTGTAGGACGATCTTATGCTGATGCGCTCGATGGTACAGCGACGTCCTGTCCTGAACATATTCATATAGGCGTGATTGCAGGCGATAAACCGCGCGGCTTAGGACAACCTTTTTTGCAATATCATAATCGCAAACTGAATAAAGAAAGCGAATCAGCAGCCACAGAAAACTGTGCTCATGATGGTACAGTTTACGTCAGCGAAACACGTCTTGACTGCGCCAACGACCATATCGTACTGCCTGTGACCCATACAGGCATGCTGGTCGATAAAGAAGTGGCTCGGCAAGTGATTTACTTTTTAGAAAATGGTGAGTTTGAACGCTAGGGCATGTTTTTAATACCTAAAATGCTCTAGATGACAGCGAATAATGGAATAGATATGACCGAGCAAAAGTATAAGCAAGATTGTCAAAACGGCCATTTATCGATAGAGAGAAAATTGATGCTGCCATTGATTGATTTAAAAAAAATTGATTTAAAAAACAAGCAATGTGAAATTAGGCATCAATTTTTTGAGTTGGCTGTATTTGCTATCTAATACCCATCCCTTGCTGCAATTCAGTTTTATGCTTGCTGATCACTGGAATCAACGTCTGGACGACCCAGTCATTGCGCCAACCTTTGAGACCTTGTGGCAGTTCGCTGAGATTTTTATCAAGAGCAATCACTTCATACAACTGTCCTAGCCATTTTTTGCGCATTAAAACGCTGCTAGGCATGCCGATAGCCTTAGCGTGATCATCAATCGCTTGCTGCACTGCTTTTGACAGGATTTTGTTTTTTGAGCGATATGGCGGCACAAGACAAGCTGGATGCTCGGCAGGTGGTAGGTTTTTGGCGTTTCTTATTATCTTAAGCAGCTCTTCACCATAGAGACGCAGCATACTACGGTGCATCGTCGTTTTGTGCGCCAGCTCACGCATGCTGTTTGGTTTTTCAGTGACGATCTCGCGTACCGCTTGCTTTTTGATGATAAACGTACGCGGCTGATTGGTCGCACGTGCCAGCTCTTCTCGCCACGTCGCAATCCCTTTGAGTATCGCCATTTGCTGTGAGTTATAGCGATAATCTGCCATCGTCAGATACATCGCTTCATCTTCGACGTGCTGCAAGTCATACAAATCACTGGCGTAGAGCTGACAATCCGCCCAGACGTAATCGTATAGGCCTTGTGCCTTAAGCGCATGTTCGATACTGAGATACAGCGCTGGCAAATAACGCACATCATCGATGGCATATTGCTCTTGCTCGTCTGTCAACGGGCGCTGGAGCCAATCAGACTGACTGTGCTCTTTATCGATATGCATATCTAGCTGATCTGCCAATGCCTGCTGATAGCCCATTTGTAATTGACCGGTTAAATAAGACAACGCAATTTGCGTATCAAAAATATTGGTCAATGGTGGACAACCAGATAGCAGATAAAAAATGCCTAAATCTTCGCCGCAAGCATGCCAGATGGCCACATCGACTTGGCGCAAGGCCTCCCACAGCTCAGACAGTTGCAACTCAGGCGCATCTAGTAAATACACGTGATTACCCGTATTTAACTGTACGAGTGCCAAACGCGGATAGTAAGTGTCGCGTTTGATAAACTCAGTATCTAGTGCGACGCGGCCACAAGTTGCCAAGGCATTGATCACCTCAGCCAATTGGTGCTGCTCACGCACCCATGTGACATCAACAGCATCAGCGACATCCAACAGTGCATCGATATCAATTGCATCAACATCCAGTGCATCATCATTTGATTCCGAAGGTGTCGCCACTGATGTCATCTCAGTATTAGCTGCTTTTTGTGATGAGTTATCAGTAATCTCAGAAGGGTTTGATTTGACTGAAGGGTTTGATTTGACTGAAGCGTTTGAAACGTTGTTGGACACGGGCAGATACCTGCATAAATAGGAGAAAATAAAACGCGATACTGCGTCTTAATAAAATGAAAAAGGAGAACAATAATAAAGCAATTATAACAATTTCACGAAATGAAATGGGTAAGACTTTGATGTCAGCAAAACCTTATAAAAAAGAGCGGTTTTGCATGGCTTGACCCAGCGTCATACTATCTAGATACTCAAGCTCGCCGCCCATCGGTATCCCTTGTGCCAAACGTGTGACTTTATTGACATGACGACTGACGGCCTCGCTAATAAAATGTGCGGTGGTCTGGCCTTCAACCGTCGTACCTGTTGCCAGTATAATCTCTTCAACAGGCTCTTGTTTGACTCGCCATACCAGCTGATCAATATTTAAGTCATCTGCACTGATTCCATCAATCGGGGATAAGTGTCCGCCAAGCACAAAATAGCGACCACGATACCCTGCCGTTTGCTCGATTGCCATCACATCTGCTGCTGTCTCGACCACACACAGCAGCCCATCATCACGTCTAGGGTCTTGGCATAGAGGACACACCGCTTCATCACTAAAGCTATGACAGCGCTGACATTCAACGATATCGCGCATGGCTTCATCTAGTGCTTGGGCAAGCGCCATGCCTTGCGGACGTTTTTTACTAAGCAAATGTAGCGCCATTCGTTGGGCACTTTTTTGACCGACGCCTGGCAATATACGCAGCTGTTTGACCAGCTGATCAAATTTGGCTGTAAGCAAAGTGGCTTTCCTTTAGTTGACTTTATTTAACTAAATTTATAAATCGTAGCTATAAAAATGGGGTCGTATCGTGCCGATAACAACCCCATTTTTGTGTTCAGTCTAAAGTATTTAATGCTTAGAACATACCTTGCATACCTGGTGGCAGACCCATACCTGAGGTCGCGCCAGCCATGGTTTCTTCGTATAGCTCATCCGCTTGACGCACCGCATCATTGATAGCGGCAGCGATAAGATCTTCGATCATATCTGGCTCATCTTCTAGCAGACTTGGATCGATGGTCAAACGCTTGACCACATGGCGACCAGTCATGGTGACTTTAACCAGACCACTGCCCGCTTCTGCTTGAACTTCTTTGTTCGCAAGCTCTTTCTTAGCATTTTCAACGTTTGCTTCTACTTTCTTTTGCATCGTTTGTGCTTGTTGCATCAATGCTTGAATGTTCATAGCTGCCTCTTTGTCTTATAATAATAAATGGGATACTTTAAAGTGTAAAATAAAATACTGACGGCATTATACCGCTATCTTTACAAACTGTCTAAACCACGCGCCAAATCTTTGATAATATCTTCGACATCTTCCAAACCGACTGATAGACGAATCAGACCGTCTTTCACGCCAGCTTCAGCACGCGCCTCAGGGGTTAGGCGAAAATGCGTGGTCGTCGCAGGATGCGTAATCGTGGTTTTTGCATCGCCCAAGTTGTTGGTGATAGAGACCATTTGAGTCGAGTCAATCACATGCCAAGCCGCTTCTTTCGTATCGCGGCTGTCAGATGCTTTGACTTCAAAACCCATGATAGCACCGTAACCGTCTTTCATATGATGCTGGCGTGTGGCGAGCTCATGTGCAGGATGGTCACTTAGGCCGGAGAAATGTACGGTACTGACATTAGGATGATTGACCAAAAATTCTGCGACTTGATTGGCATTGTTACAATGCGCTTGCATTCGGAGTTTTAGCGTTTCAAGCCCCTTGGTAAATACCCAAGCATTAAACGGGCTCATGCTGATACCGCCTGAGCGCACTACGGTAAACGCTTCTTGCATGAGTTTGTCACTACCAACCAACGCCCCGCCAAGTACTCGGCCCTGACCGTCTAAGTACTTGGTCGCAGAGTGAATAACGACATCGGCACCCAAATCTAGAGGGCGCTGCAATGCTGGCGTGGCAAAGCAGTTATCAACGACCAGTAGTATGTCATTGGCTTTGCAAAGCGTGCTCAAATAACCGATATCGCAAATCTGCGCCAGTGGATTACTTGGGCTTTCACAATAGATCACTTTGGTGTTTGGTTGAACGGCATTGGCCCATGCCTCATTGTCAAAGCAATCAACATAGCTAACTTCAACGCCAAACTTGGCCATATAGTTATTAAACAGCCCAATAGACGAGCCAAATAACTGATTGGCAGCGAGCAGATGGTCACCCGCTTTTAGATATGCCAAGCACATGGTCAGGATTGCACCCATACCAGAGGCCGTTGCAACCGCACGTTCACCGTTTTCTAGCGCGGCGAGACGACGCTCAAAAGTACGGACGCTTGGGTTGGTATGACGAGAGTAAACGTTTCCTGTCTTTGTACCGTCAAAATGTGCCGCAGCATCAGCGGCTGATTGATAAACATAAGAGCTGGTCGTAAAAATCGGCTCTGAATGCTCGCCCTCATCGGTACGATGCTGACCTGCGCGCACGGCGATAGTTTGCATACCGTAATCTAATCCTAAATCTAAGGCATCGTTACGCCAGTTTGGATCTAACCCATCGTTTGAGTTTTTTTGGTTCAAATTATTCTCATCTTTCGTTTGCGACTGACTCATAGACGTTCCGTTGCTTTGTTTTGGTTGGTATAAAAGGACTGCTTATTTTTTTGATTATTAAGCAAATTCATCAGCGTTATCATAACATGCCGACTTATTCCACACATCTGGTTTCAGATAACTTCTAATTATTAATTTTGCCTATTAAAATAACTGGATGTTCAATATGACAGCCATTATGCAGACTTAACCGCTTAACCGACAATAAATCACGATAAACTCAATCGTCAAACCTAACAAAAATAACGTATTTATAATAGGCAGATATGCTAACAGCTGCTAAGCTTAGCGACGATTTGAATTTTGGCGTTGGTGATATTTTTATAGACCGTCCAATCAATGCTATCATCCTTAAAAATAGATGAACAATTTCAGTAAATTACTTATCCATGCATTTTATTTATCAGTATATTTAGGCTCATCAAGGTAAATTCGTTATGTCGATGTTCAGTATAGAACCAAGCAGCTTATCGTTGAGTCTGACACTTGGGCTGACTTTAGGTCTGAGCGCTTGCCAGAGCCTACCCAAACAGCCACATCTACCTGAGAGCCAAGCGTTATCAGCGCGAGTCAATGCTTTATACCAACAAGAAGACAGCCCAAAGATTGAGCAAAATACAGCGACTACAACCAACAATACTGATCTAGTGACCGCCATCACAGCACAAAATGAGATTCATCCTGATCTGTCAGGCTATCATCCGATCGTCACTGGGGCAAATGCGTTTGCCGCCCGTAGTATCTTAACAGGTATGGCCACGCGCAATATCGATGCGCAGTATTATATTTGGCATAATGATCAGGCTGGCCAACTGCTATTAAAAGACTTGTGGGAAGCGGCTGAGCGCGGTGTGATCGTGCGTTTGTTGTTGGATGATTTTAATAACAGTGCAAAGTTTGATCAGCACCTATTACGTTTTGCGAGCCACCCTAATATCGCGGTGCGTATCATCAACCCATTAATGCACCGTAAGTTTTCAACATTGAACTACGTCACAGGTTTGCCGCGTATCAATCGCCGTATGCACAATAAAAGCATGACGTTTGATAAACAGATTACCGTTATCGGCGGACGTAATATCGGTAATGAGTACATGAGTAACGATCAAAGCAGCCAGTTTGCGGATTTGGATGTTTTACTGATTGGTAAAGTCGTCGCAGACATTGATAATAGCTTTGCCAGTTACTGGTCATCGCCACTGTCGTTTGACATCGAAACTTTAGCCAAGTTCGACGATGACGTCACGCCTGATTTTTTGAAGGCATTAGACAAGCTGGGTATAGATGAGGAAAATAACGAAGGCAGTAGCTTGACGGTTTATAAAGCCGCCATCAAAGACTCGACGATAGACACTGATCTGATCAACAAGCGTGTACCATTTCGTTGGACAGACATGCAGTTTTTGAGTGACGATGTTGGCAAGCTGTCCAAAAGCGTCTCATCTGAGACCAACTTGGTGCATCAACTGCGTACGTTACTCGGTAGCCCAACCAAAAAACTGACCATCATCTCGTCTTATTTTGTCCCGACCAAAGATGGGGTCGATACTTTGGTGAAGCTCGCCAAATCTGGCGTTGATATCAAAATATTAACCAACTCATTTGATGCGACCGACGTGACCGCTGTTCATTCTGGTTATAGTCAATGGCGCCCTAGCCTGCTGCGGTCAGGCGTAAAAATATACGAGCTAAAATCAACGGCAGCTGAAGAAAAACGTGACAATAAACTCTGGCGTGCACGCAGTCAGTCATCAACCAGCCTACATGCAAAAACGTTTGCGGTAGACGACTATCAAGTGTTTATCGGTTCCTACAACGTTGACCCTCGCTCTGCCAATATCAATACTGAGATGGGCGTCATCATCAATGATGATGAGTTGGCAAGACAGCTGCATGGGGCGCTGAGTGATGATTTACTAAACCAAGCTTATGAAGTTAAGCTGCTAGACAACGGTAGCTTGGAGTGGCACACCATGGAAGATGGCAAAGAAGTCGTTTACGAGTCAGAGCCACGGGTCGATATGAGTGATCATATCTGGCTTACTATTATGTCTTGGTTACCCATTGACTGGCTACTGTAATATGTAAACTCTTTTCTAAATAGTCCCTAAAATTGCAGGATGTGCAGTTTTGCTTTTGTTAAAAGCCAAATCCTGTAATCAAAGTTCTTATTACAATACACAAAATTACTGTTCCGGCGAATCATTGTTTATATACTTTGATTTGCCGGTTTTTATCATGGCCGATTATCTAAACGATGATCGTCTTAATGACCACTTTACTCCGTGGATGCGTGATCTATTATGCCGACTCGTTCTCAATACGCCCTGATGTCTAAAAAAGACAAAAATACAGTCATATTCGTAAGCTTTGTCAGCGCTGTAATCTTTTTTGATTTCTTGATTTATTTGTACATTGCAGACATTGTCTCAGCTGCTATTTTCCCCGCTAATAACGATCCTACGGTTGCTAAGCTGCAAGGAATGGGGCTGTTTGTCATTGGTTACTTGGCTCGGCCATTTGGTGGTATTGTGTTCGGGCGTTATGGTGATCTCAAAGGTCGAAAGCCGACCTTTTTCCTGAGCATAATCGTTACGGCAGGTAGCTTGCTCGCAATGGCGTGTCTGCCTACTTATGCGCAGTGGGGTGCGCTTGCACCTGCGTTATTCATATTGCTGAGAATCATACAAGGTATGGCATTTGGTCTTTACACACCGCTATCTTGGGTATTTGTGGCGGAGCATGTCCCTCGGCAGTATTTGTCAGTGGCTTGTAGCTACGTTACGGCTAGCTTTTTGGTAGGTGTACTGTTCTCTAATGCGTTTTTTCTGTGGCTGACTGACTTTATGACCACCGTACAGCTGACTGATTATGGCTGGCGTTTGCCGTTTTTTGTTGGCGCCTTACTAACCTGTCTGCCATTGTTGGTATGGCGATTGGTTAAAGAGACTCCGTTTTTCTTGGCGTTAGATAAGCCAAAAACTGGTAAGAATCTAGGTAGACCATTTACGGTATTATTCAAGCGCTGCAAACATTCTATCTTTGTCAGTATGGTACTGACTATAGTGATATCTAGTATCACCTCTGTCATTGTCCTACTACTGCCAGAACTAATAGAAATCAACTTTACTTTAGACAGTGATTTGTTTAGCTTTTCTCATAGCTTGGGCATCGTATTTATGGTTCTTGGCTGTGTCTTTTATGGCATGATCTCGACCCATGAGAACTTTGGTAAAATTTTGGTCATTGGTTCTGTTTTACTTATCGCTCAAACACTGGCGTTCTTTTATCATCTGCAGGCGGGTGGCGACTATATCTTAATCATGTATGCATTGCTAGGGTTCTGTGCCGGTATCATGGGCATGATCCCTGCCATTTTAGTGCAGCTATTTCCGACCAATGTACGTCTCACCGGCATTTCTTTTTGTTATAATATTACCTACGGTATCGTGGGTGTGCTGATACCCTTTGGTCTTGGTTACGCCACGACACTCATCAGTTTCTCGCCAGCGCTATATATTGCCTTTGTGGGCTCTATCGGTATTATTATGGGGCTTTATTTCTATAATTTGCCTGAATTCAAAAAGATTGATCATGTTATTTTATAAATAATAGATCAGTCACTAATTCGAACGATGTTTAAAACTAAGGTGCAATGAGATATCTCATTGCACCTTATCCATTTGTTTAAGACACAGATATTAAGGCTTGATAACCATGGTTGATATGACCAACAAACGCCTCTCCGTTGCGCCAATGATTGATTGTATCCACAATTAGCTAAAAGCCTTTTGTATCGAGGCTTTGGTTGTATTGTTTTATTGCATGGTACAAATATGGTGCAAAGGGTTTGAGATATTCAACCACCGATCAATCCTCGGTAGTTGGATTTTAAACATTAAAAAACCCACCAAATTAATGATGGGCTTAAGCAGCTAAACAGACTGACCGCAACACTCGCACACATTGCTATCTTGCACCGTAACAACTTTAATGCACTGCAAAAAATTAATCGCGTAGTTTGCAATCGCTTTGTTATCATCAACACCGTTAATCACCCTACGAGCATTTACCCACTCGCTGTACTCCAAGCCGTACTTGATGTATTGGCTTAGCCTGCGTGTCGTAAACGTGCCCTTTAACGAGCCGATCGTCAGTATTTTTGCGCTGACAATAGGGTCTAATGCTAAATCAGGATTGTTAACCAAGTCGATACCTAAAATGTCGGTAAACTTTTTGTAGTTGCCATAGCCTGTAATCATAACATGACTACGACCACGATATTTATAGCCATCACCGTCAGCCTCGGGCGTGTTGCCTAGTCGTTCAGCTAAGCGCCCCGTGTCGTATTTATCGAAGTATCTGACACCGCCATACTCAGTGATTGCTTGCATGGTAAATGCTGTCTCGTGATACGCTGTAGCGAGCATATAAGCGACATACAGAGGATTGTTTGAGTCCAACTCTTTGTAATTGTTAAACGCTGCAAACAAGCCATTTACGCCATCTACAAAGCCCTGACTGATTGATTTAACTTTAAACAACTCTTTAAATTTAGCAAAGTCAAAGTCCAGCTTGTACTTACCCTCTAAAGTCTCTTGGGACAAACCACCCCAATAGCCATCAGGCGTGACACCTATGTCAGATTGCAGCCTTTTTACGCTATCTTTTACGCTATCTTTTACGCTCATATTTTTCCCCAAAAAAAGCCCCAATTAAGGGGCGTGTTTATTGCATTTGCTCGACACTTTGCGGACTTGCATATATGCACTGTATCGAGTAACAAGCAGTAGTGATAATATCCAAGCCACAAAACCCAAAAACCTTGCAAGCGTATAACCCCAATGCCCCTGATAGCCAACCGTATGCAGTGGCGGATATGACGTAATAGCTGATAAAGCCAAAAAGCCGTAAACCGCCCAGCTTAGTGCGCCTGCGCACACTAAAGACAGCTCGATTATTGGTGTATAGACATCATCATCAATGACGCGCATACTTTTAAGCATTACAGCTAAACCCAAGATGACAGCACAGACTGCCATCGTTAAATCAAGATAGATTGGCGCTATCATCGCTGCCTCCTTTTTTGTAAGCTGTGTCAATTTTAAAGTCGTCATCAACTGACGTATCTAGCCCTGTGCGTTTGCGTACTGCCTGATTGAGCGTCTTGTTTATGCGTTTTTGGTTGCTGATCCACACCATCGTACCTGCCACAAGTGGCGCACTAAATAGACCTGCTAAGAGCGCAAAAAGTGGTAACGCCTCGGACTGAGCCTCACTAAACGAATTAACCGCTAAGCTCAGCGCAACACCGCTAAATATACCGATTAACGCTTTTGCGAGACTTGGATAATAAAAGCGCACGTCAATCTCGGGTATTTTGACAAAAGCTGCACATAGACCACCTGCTGTCGAAAACACCCAAACGCCTGTCCAACTCAGTAAAAATGGTGCTGGCAAAACACGAGACTCGATAAGCTGCTCAGTCGCCCATGCGCTAATCGGGTATGATGCAGCTAAAGCAGCTATACAAGCCCACCATAGCTGCCAAAGCTTGATTTTAAGCATCTTTGCCCCTCAAAATTTAGATAATAAAAAACCCTCAAAAGAGGGTGTTGTGTATAATGCGAATAAATCTGTAATTAAAATACTGCATCATGAAAAAAACAATAAGTATTGAACGCTTGTATTACTCCATAACTCCATATTTGTTTATCTTGCTAATGGGTGGTTTTATTGCATACCACATAGCGGTGGGCTATGGGTTATTCCCTGCATTTCTAGGTGGTTATTTTGGCATCGCGTCGGTGGTGGTTGCTGCTATTTATGTGCTTCGACTGCCCAATACTTTGAAGTTAAATATACAGTACGCCCCTGCTTTAAGTTTTTTACATATTTCAATATTCTTAATAGCGTTTGTGACAACTATTATTTCATCTACCTATCAAGACATCCCTAACGAAACTGTTACCCAGTCCTATAATACTTTGGTGTTATGGACTTCATTGTTTTTGCTTGGATTTCACTTATTACGTTCTAATACAAAAAAGACAGTTCGATTAAGTTTCATTTTCTATTTCCTCTTCTTTGGCTTTGTTGCTATATATTTCATTAACACAAAGTCATTAATATTTGATCTGAAGCTTCTAGCAGATGCAGATGCAGATACAGTTTCAGGTTACCAGTCACTGGCTAGGAACCTCCTTGTTATATCTATACTGCTGATTTGCTATAGCAGCAGAACACCTGTTGTATTGTTTTTAATACTCTCATCTAGCTTCCTGTTCTTTTACTTAGGCGCTAGGTCAGAATTTGTGGCGTTCCTATTTTTTGGTTCTTTGTTTATGATTTTAAAAACTAGACACCAAAAAAAATACTTACTCACAATTATCGCTATCATACTCGGATTAATGGCATTATCTTATATATTTAAAGAAGATCTAATGTCTAGTAGGCAGTTACAACTTCTTGATCTAAAAGATTCCGGGTCGTGGTTGGCGCGAGAAGAATTAGAGCAAAAAAATATAAAAATCATACAGGATCATCCAATACTAGGGTCTTTTGGCGGACATGCTTTAGCCACAGGCGACATTGGAGGTTATGCACACAATAGTTTGAGCGCATATGTTAATTATGGTCTCGTCTTTTGGCTTGGTTATACATGGTTATGTGTATATACGACATTTAGCTCATTACGTAAGCTGCTGAAAAACAGTGGCAAACAGCATTGGTGGTACTCTTTTTCAGTAAATGCTGTTTGTCTTCTTTTAATCGTATTCGCAAAACCTGTGTTTTGGGTGATCCCGTTTTTCGCATGGGGTGTTTATTTCTCAGCGAGAACACTCGGCAAGCGTTAAACTTAACACTCTCTTATGCCTACAGTGTATGCAATTTCAACATCGACACCTGCGGTAAAATCGTTAATTGAGTTTAAACGAGCAGCGACAGTCTTATTGTTTGCTTGGTATGGTATCACTGAGTAATTAACCTGACCTGCAATAGCGAGCGATGAGTTGTCAGAAGGTCTAGCGGTTAGTTGCACAAAAGGGCGTCTCGGGTAATTAAAGGGCAGTACCGTCGGTGTGGAGTAGATATTTTTAGCAGCAGCAGTCACCAACGAAAGTTTGCCCTCCATTTTTTGCAATCGCATCGGCTGGTCTAAATAAGTATTACCTGCGTTTACTGGTGCTCTGACCAACTCAGACGGGTAATTTCCACTGATATTGTCTACCACAATCTTATCGCTAATAGCTGCCCCTGAAACGTGGCTAATCGTTGCCACAACAAGGAATTTTGTCGTGTTGTTGAATACTAAACCATCAGTATTTGAGTTTATTTTAGCGACAGAGCCTCTGTTTGATATTTTTACAAACGTGTTGCTTACGCCACCACCTAAGTTACCCCAAACCCGACCATTGGCGTTGACGGTTATGTTGCCTTCGGTTGCCTCAGCTTTAATTGCGTTTAAGCTGTTACCCCCGATATCAATAACACCTCTACCGTCTGCTTGAGCATTGCCGTTTGCGTAGTAGTCGCAATCAATCCAACCAAAATCACCCGACTTAAGCTCTCTAGCAAACCCACATTGCCCGATAGTGTCGGAATATATATGGCTGCGTTTGATGTAACACCTATCGCCCCCACCTATATTTGAACCTGCATATAAGGTGCAATCCTCATAAGATGAATCTCTGACATTACCGTGCATATCCGCCGAACCTGCTAGTGCGTCGGGGTCTGCGTTAAGCGTAGAGTTGTAACACCTAAAATCTGTGACAGGCACACTACAAACATCGTTACCACCTCCGAGCGCAATAGCGTGTCGTCTTGAGTAAATATCTGCGTTGTAAACCCTAGCACTTTGACAGTTGGCAAAGCTAATACCGTAGTCGTCACCTGCGCCCCCCACCATATCAGCACCTTGTCCCGCATTGACACCTTTTGCATAATTGGATACAGGTTTTGTGCAGCGGTCATACATAATTGATGACTCAGTTTCGGCATCTATAGTAACGTTTGTGTCATTCGCATCCGATGATAGCGAGAATTTAACAATGCCTTGTTTCTTACCTTTTCGCACTAGAGTGATATTATTAATTTTACAAACAACACTATTAAGTTTATAAAGCTCTAATACTAGTCCAACAAGACTATCTGTAAATGGTTTTTCAAAGATCACTTTATTCCCAGATATTGCGAGTACCTTTACCCACTCACCTGCTCGATAATTTGCTCGCCATTTGGAGTATGAGTAATCTGTTGGGCAATAAAAACAAAGCCAATCCCCGACTGATATGCCCGATACGTTGTCAAATGTAACAGATTGAGCGCCTTTACTTGGTGCAGCAAAGGTCTTAGCTAACAATGTTACACTACCGCTATTTTGTAATGGGTAGTTGGCTACTGAGTCATTAAAATCAAAAGTGACACCCGTTGTGGTAGCAACTACATCAAAGTCGGTCGTACCGCTGTAACCTGCAACAAACTTATAAGTACCTGCTGTCGGTATATTTACTCGCTTACCTGTAGCTACTGCTGCCTCCAGTGCTGCGCTACAATCATAAGTTGATGTGCGGTTTTTAATAGCTGCCATTTCGCTTGGCGGGATAAAATCAAGCAAGCTGATAGACTCACTGTTTTTATCCCCCTGTGTTCTTGTTACTGAGCCTGTGACATCGAGCTTGGTATTAATCTCGATAGAGTCTTTTATGCTAATTCTTTCCATTCTAGGTTCGTAAAAAACCATAGCGCCGTAATTGTCAACAATCTTCACACTGTATGCGTATTGCGAAGCATAGACTTCTGTCATTTTTCCAGTGTTATACATGAACCCGCCTTTCGTTCTTACGGGCTGCGCCAAAGGAATGGATAAATCGCTGTCTGAGTAAATATTAATAGGATAAAACTCAGGGTCTTTATTAGGCTCACCAAAATAAACCATGCCATTATCTAATGGTCGACCCGCGAAATCACCTATATACTGGTGTGGTTGTGGCTGTAAAGAACTGCGTAATGCCATGTTGGTCTCCAAAAAATAGGCAAAAAAATACCCGCGCATGGCGGGATTGTGGGCAATAAAAAACCGCCAATTAAGGCGGTATGTTTTAGGGTTTTCGTTGTTGTCCGTCTGATGCTGCGTAGATAAAGACAATAAAAAAGATAATTGCACTAATCCAGCCCATTTTCTACCTCGCTTTTGGTGGTGTGTCTATGGACTATAAAACAGACTAACGATACTAGCAATTAAAACGATGTTAACGAGGCGCTATTCTCGTCACTAACTTTCGTACCTGCTACTGCGTCGGCTGTTTTACTACCTGCTGCGGCTGATACTTTGGCTGCATTCATTAATATGTTATCTAATGCTGCTTGTTGCGTCTCAGGTAGTTTGTTTGCTGCGAGCAATAGGTTCTTACCTGCGCGTGTTGTCAGCATTGATTTTGCAAAAAATGACAAACCGCCCACGCGGATTGCAGTTGTCGGGTCGATTGCTGTTGCACCTGCCACAAGCCACGGTATAACTCTGTTGCCTGTTGGCGGATTCTCTTTGTACTGACCTGCTCGCTCGATATGACGCATGAGCTTAACAAGTCCGTCCATTTGTTTCTTGTCATCGCCTTTGAAGATATTACCGTAAGGCTCTGCCATGCGCTCAAACTCACCTGCAAACTTAGCAGGGCTAAAGTTACCTGTACTTTCATTTGTGGCCTTAGCGATAGCCTCATCTGCCATTTGATATCGTAGCGCTGCTTGGCCTTTTTGGTCTAAGGCTTGGTAAAAGTTATTAGCCCTATCGCCTTTACCTGTTTTGACAAACGCATTGTATATCTCGTCAGGCTTGTTGTTTTTCATGGCATTAGCAATCGCCTTGTCGCTGCGTTTCATGGCATTTTTATAAAACTTGTCTGCACGTTGGTAGGCTTTTTTGATTGCTGCATTGCCTGAGTTTAGCGCAAAGTCTGCAATATCATCATCGACTGCCTGACGCACATCAGCAAACACTTTTGACGCTGCTTTGTTGCCATTAACCGGACTGCCATACTTATCAGCTAAGTCGCCTAATTGTGATCTCAATAAGCGCATATTGCCAAAGCTCTTTGATATATCAGGGTCGTTGATACGCTCTGATATAGCGGCAAGCTCTCTTTGCAGCACGTCATCAGGTGCGAGTGAGTCAGCTTGCTTTTGCAGTGCGTCATCTAATGCGGCCGTTGACTTAGTAGGCGTGACAATATCATTACCGCTTGCTGCCACGGCCTCATCAACCTTGTCATACAGCCTTGATGCAATCTTACTCTCACGAAAGGCGCGAACCTCTGCGCTTGCTTGCAGAACACGCCCTGTGTCGTCACCTGCTGTTTCTGCAATATTGAGCACGCGCGCGGCATTTCTATCACCTGCTGCGGCTGCGGCTCGAATACTCGGCATGGCCTTGTAATCTGTCTCTGATAGTGCTTGCTTGAGCTTGCTGCTTACCCCGCCTGTGGCCTTGACTGCTGCTACGTTTTGAGCCTCACGAAATCCACCTGTGCCCAATACTGGAACTTGCTCAAGCGCTACCTCTGCGCGTTTGGTAAATGCACCTCGGTTAATGTCACCAACCGTGGTCGGTACATCAAACTGCTTGCCCAAGTCGTCAATCTCTTTGTGAGCAGGGGCAAGGTTGCCACGTTTAGCATTGACCGCCTTTGTTACGCCTTTACCGATTGCACCAGCGACTTTCTCACCGACACCTTGACCGATTGCGCCACCTGCTGCGCCTACGCCCATGTTTAGCAATCTGTCATCTGTGTTCTCAGCGTATTGAGCGGCGCCAACTGCTGCGCCTCTCACGCCTTGGTCAGCCATTCGAGCGCTTAGCGTAGTACCTCGACCTGCTGCATAGATAGGCAGTGTCGCTGCAATCTCAGTACCACCGCGCACCCAATCGCCACCAGTACGACCTGCAACCGAACGCGCACCGTCAGTGGCTAAATTTGCTTGCTTATATTGCTTGTTATAGTTGGATGCTGCATTGGTATCAAGGTTAGTACCCAATACGCTATTGACCACACTATTTGCTTTATCACCAAACTGCTTGTTCATCTGCACGATGCCTGCACCTGCGTCAGCCAGCCCCATTGCTGCACTTGTGGCATACGAGCTTAGCTTATCGCCTATTGAGGCGTTTGAGTTGGACTGACCTGCAACACGGCTGCCTTTTGCTCGGCTTGGGTTCAGGTTAAACATACCCATGACATCTTCGAGTGGCGTTTGTGATCCTGCCTCTTGATACCTTTCAACGGCTGTTTGCAGGTTTTTACCTACGTTGTCTTTTCGCTTGAGTAGTTTTATAGCAATCTGTTGGTCACCAAGCCCTGCCTTGCGATACTTATCTACAATCTTTTGCACCGCTGCTTTAGATACGGCTGCCATAATTACCACCTATGATGTTTGGTTGTGCCTCAATGTCTGGTTGCGACGGCTCTTGTGTTTCAATGCTCTGCTTAAAGCTATTCCAATCGGTGCCAAGTGGCTGCATTACTTGAGTTGGTACTGGCGCACTGTCGCCCTCAATACTGCTTTTAAATGCAGTCCAGTCTGTGCCTAGTGGCTGCGGCTGCGGTACATCTTGCTCACCATCTATACTAGACTTAAAAGCCGCCCAGTCTGTACCTAGCGGTTTTGGCTGTGGTGCTGACTGACCGCCCTCTATTTTGTTTTTGAAAGCGTTCCAATCTGTGCCTAGTGGTTGGGGTAATTGCTCTTGTCGTGGTGCATTGCTGACACCTTTGCCGCCTAAGAACCTATTTACTGTCCGCCAAGACTTAGTAGGTTGGCTATAGCTAGCAGGGGCGGTTGGCAGTGACGCCCATGTTGCGCCTGACTTTCTCACTGCTGTCGTCATGTCACCTTTCAAGATACTACCTAACGCGCCATTTTGAGCAAGCAAGGCAACCGCACCTAGGTCTTGGTTTTTGGGTCCAAAGTCACTTAAACCATACTGTTTAGCCAAGCCATCCCATGTGCTTTTTAAAAACTGATAACGACCTGCTGCACTGGTCTTGTTTGTCTTGCCGTTCTGCTGCTTGAAAGTCTTTAGGTAGCGCGGATGGTCGTTAAGACTGCCAAGACGACCACCACCAAACGCTGTATGGTAGCCGTTGCCCTCTGTGCCCTCGGTATGAGCAATCAAGTCAAGGAACTTTCGCACACGAGGGTTTTTTAAATACTTCTCTAATTGTGCTTTTGTTGCCATGACTCACCTCTATTTAATCAAATCACTTAAATCAACCGCGCTATTGCCACGACCGCCTGACACGGTAGGTGTTTGCTCACCATTGGCGCTTTCAAGTAGTGTCTGCGCGGCTAACTCACGGTTTCTCTTTTTCTGAGCTTTGACCGCCGCAGAGTCGCCCACCTGTGCAAAGTATTGCTTTCTAGCGTTATCAAACTCGCTTTCTGCAATCGCTGCACCTGACTCACGACGTAAGATTGCATTGATAAAGTCACGCTGCGCTTGTATGTATTGCTGCTGCTCTGGTGAGTTGCCGCCCAATGCAGAGGGCAAGATATTTGCTGCGGTTTCACCTAAACTGCCTGACCTAGAGAGCAAAGAGCCTCTATCAACACCTTGTCGCTCTAATCTTGAGGCAATATTATTCGCCTCTTGCATTCTTGATCCGAATAAATAGTCTTTAGTCTGTGACTCAGTGCGCGGCTTCTTGCCTTTGTTGGTTGCTACAATTTGCTTACCATCTGGGCCTATAGCTGGATAGATTTCACCCTTTTTATTCACAAAGTAATACTTACCGCCCGCCTCTTTTAACTCGGCTTGGTTGTTTTTTACCGCCTCTCGCTGCTGCTCGTACTGTAGCTTTTGGCGCGCATCAGCGGAATTAACATCAATACCGTACTTTTTCATTTCAGCCGTTAATTGTGCGTTGTAACGACTTGTATTGTTAGTCTCTATATTGTTGTCACGACTGGTCTGATTGGTTGTGATGTTGTTGTCGCGTGATGTTTGGTTTGTGGTTATATTGTTCTGACGGCTTGTCAGGTTGTCTAGCTGGTTGTTAGTAATAGACGTTTCATTATCAAGCACGTTATCAGGCGTAGGCGCTTTATCAACAATCCATTCAGCACCGCTCACTTCGCCTGTCACTGGGTCAATCTGATAATTGTAGATAGCATTGCCAGCATCGACTTCTTTACGCTGTGGATTAAGCGCCTCACCGTAGTTCTCAAGATTAGCGCCTGACTCTTTAGGGCTTAGTACCGCGTATTGCATCATCAAGGCTCTACGCGCTGATTGTGGGTCTGTTAGCGACATTTCAGCCAACCAATCAGCATCTTTTGCTGCCGCTTCATCGCCTACGTTTCTATAACCTTCTGCCTGACTTCTAAACAAATCAGACGCCACTTGATTAGAACCGCTCTGCAATGCGGATATGCCACGGCTCATTGTTCCCAATAGCCCTTGCTGCTCTTTAGCCTCCATTTTGCCGATATAGTCTTGGGCGCCTTTGGTGTATTCTGGGAATTGAGCGACCATGCGCCGCACTTCCTTCATATTATCCCAATCAATCGTTTCAAACGCCTGCTGTGCTTGTATTTTACGTGCTTGCTCGGCTTGCTGTGCTTGTAGCGTGTCTTTGTTTTGGCGTAATTGCTGACCGTAACCGTATGCCTCAAGCACGCCGTCAAACGGACTACCCATACCTTGTAAATAACTTTGTGCGAGTTGCATTTAAAATCCTCCGAAACCTAATGCGCTTGCGCCTGCTTTAAGTCCAAAACCTAGCAAACCCTGATTGATTTGACCTTTTGCCAGCTGATACCCTGCTTGCGCCTGTCCAATATCGCCATAGCCTTGTGCTATATTGTTACCAAACTGCAAACCTTGACCGCCAAGCCCTGCTGCTGCGCTCTGACCGTTACTAGCGACCCCACTCAAATTTTGTAGCTGCTGCTGTACGTTGTTGTAGAGCATATTAGACCGGTTATCAGCCAGTGCTTCTTGAGTGTTGCCGCCACGCAGACCACCTGTTGCTGCTGCATTTTGTAACAGTGCGTTCTCAGCCATTTGGTACTGTGATTTAAAGAATGGTGAGTTCTCGATGTTGGTTATGGCTGACTGTTGGCTATCAAAGCCATTTAACCCTAGCAAGTCATTCTGACCTTGCAAAGCCCCTGCGCCCTGGTCAACATACGGCTGCATGAGCTGCTGCATGATATCAAACTGACGGCGCTGTTCCTCCATGCCTTTTTCAGTCGCTTGCTGCTGCGCTTTGCTTGCACTTTTTGCGGCAGACTTGCCCGTTATGCTGTCGAACGCATCTTTAACAAATCCCATCTTACACCTCGCAAAAATAAAGCCGCTCAAGCGGCTCAAAGTTATTCTTTTCTAAAAACCCTTCGATGGGTGCGTTGTCACGGCTTGACACGTACCAGTAGTTAACACCAATATCAGACAAATACGCCTTTATACTGCTGATAAATTCTGAGCTATTACCGCGATGCTCAGGCTTAACCCACAGTACATCAGTGGACGCGTCAACAATCATGGGGTTACGCAGTGACGGACTGACAAACAATAGAGCAACTGCCTTTACCATATCGCCATCAAACCACAGCATCGCACGCAGTACGCCCATGTCGTCAAGCTCGCAGTACCGCCGCACTGGTATATCAACTGGCTGCGGCTCAAGATGCAGCATTTCCATCATCATTGATGTTATTTTGTGCTGATAGTCTGCGAATTTAACTTGTTTTATCATTGTTTTTATCTCTTTCTCGCAGCTCAACAAAGAAGTCTTGCATAACACAAAGTAGGTGGTCTGGTTTATTGGATTGTCGTTCACGTTCTGCTTCTGCTAAATCACGATAGACGCGAAAAGCAAACGAACCACCTCCAAAGGGCGGCTCATACTCACCGCGCTCTAACCGCTCAACTCTTTCTTTGTCGTACTGGCGGTTTCTAGCGGCTATCTCTTTTCTTGTTTTGTACGACTGGTAATTGTCAAACGCAATAAAAAGCAATTGACCTGCAACAATGCCAACTGTCAAACCAGCCAATATCCAAAGAACCAACGTGTCATCCATGATAACTACTCCGTGATTTCAACCACTGTTAACAGCACGTTAGCACCTTCGCCCGTCATGGTTAATGGCTCGTCTTTGACAATCTGCTGATTAAATAGCGAGCTAATAACCTCGGTTGCACCTGCTGTGATGGTCTTTTTGACCATCGTTTTGCCGTTGACTTCAATCGTTAAATTGATAGGCTCAGCGGTTGGATTGTGAATGGTTAACGCTCGAATTTGTGCGTCAGTCTTTGGCAGATAGACGGTGTTACTTTCGGCTGCCAAAGTGATATTTGCAGCCTGTTTGTTGATTAGTTTCATATATCACCTAAATTGGCATGAGTTGAATGGGGCAGTCTTGATGGTTGCCGACTGGTTGTAACTGAGCGTCTTGACCGATTGATACATTGACCGCGCTCAATATGTCTATTTGCGTCTGTGGCACGCTCACAGCGTTTAATTGTGGCGCAAGGTCACTTAGTAGCTGCTGAGCGATTGCGGTTGACTGTGTGGCAATCTGTGCGGCTTGTTCTGCTTTATCGACCGCACTGTTAATCTGGACAATAATATCCTCTAACTGCTGCGGTGTTCGTTCAGCCATGTTTTGACTGTTCTCTAATGCTGCGATTGCTTGCGGGTTGTTTTTGGTCATTTCCGCCAAGACATTACGAGGGATTTTATATACTTTATTAACCGCCATTACCAAAGCCCTCCACGTCCGCCTCAATCGCTGTGAATGATGCTAGTGAGTCGTCACAGCCTCGGAATTTAAGACCTATCATCTGCCGAAACATACCGATAGTCCTTAGCCAGATAATGCGCTTATTGTACTGTCCGCGCATACCTTGCCGATGCAAACGCTCATTACTCCACGTCATGCCGTCTTTAGTCCAAGATAAGAACACTTTTGGATCAGCGATGGTATTCGTGCGGCCAGTCAAGCCGACAAGCTCAATAGACTTTATCTGTCCTGTCTGACCACCGTTGTATAAAAACGTTGTGTTAATCTGCCAAGCGACCGCCTCACCGTAGTGGCTTGATAGCTTGTTGGTTAGCACTCCAACATTGCTGTTAAATCTATCACCTACAATCCATTTGTTGTAGCACCATACGTGATTGATAGCACGATATGCGCCGTTGCCGTCTGTAGATGATGATAGCTCAAACCAAACTGGCTGCTGCATAACCTGACTTGCTGCAAAGTCGTAAACCATCGTTTTATCAGGCAGGTGCAGGTATAGATGCTGATGCATGTCTTGTTCTTTGGCTTCAAGCACAATATTTGATAGCTGCGAGTCACTATAGCCCGAGATAATACGCTCAATCTCACGAGTAGCAATCTTTGACAGACCGCCATTAGCACCAAGATAAACACTGCAAGGCTCATTCTTGCCGCTACCAACAAAAGCGAATGACTGAGCAAATAGGCACTTGCCATGCGTACCAACAAGCCCCTTTGTCATCATTGCGCCATCGACACGGGCAAAGGCAAAGCCTGCGCTGCCTGTATTGCTAAACACTTCGATGGTATATCGGTTCAAGACAACAAGCTCGTTGCGGACTTTCATCAAGCCGATAATTGGATCAGGGTCTGCCTCGCTTGAGCCGTACTTTGTTGGGCTAACTTGCGTGGGGTCATTCAATTCCGTTTGGATAACAAACTCACCATCGGTTGTGACAAAATAACCGTCAATCCATTCAACATCGACCACGGTGCCAAGATTGGCATTCGTTACCTGTGTCAGCTCACCATTTTGCAGATAGTAGAGATTGCCACCTGATGCAATGCCTAAGCGGTCAAACGAATACGCAAAGCTGCACTGCTCACCACTGGCGATAGCGCCTATTGATGTGCAAACACCTTGCTCACTGACTTGCCACAGCATATTGCCAATGACGCGGTAGCAAACACCATTCCAGTTGATGCCGCCTCTGTCGATACCACCTTTATCAGCACCGCAAAACAACTCAATGCCGTCAGCCTTTTTTAGATAACCGTTAGCGATACCGTTTTGCTTTGGCACTGGTACGAGATTGAGCGGGTATGATGTGCGATAGTCCGCCGTTACATCGGTATAAATACCGTTGATAATTGGGATCTGCATATCACCACCACCTTACTTTATTGCCTGTACCTAGCACCACGTTATCAGTCGAGTGTTCAATCTCAGGTATCTTTTGATAGCGCGTTAGCAATGCGTTGTATGCGTCGTCAGCCTGATTGAGCAACAAGACTGGCGGCTGTTTACCGTATAGACTACAAATGCGTAATGCGAGCTTGTGAGAGATGCCTGAGAGCGCATCACGCTTAATGCCTGCCAAATCACCAAGATAACTTTCGGTCACGTCCTCGGCGAAAAGATAGCCAAAGTCATAACTGCCAGTTTGTAGCTCTGCCATCATATCATCGAGTGTTTGTAGAATGTCTTGCTCGTCCTCTGGGCTGTCGTCAAGCATATACCCGCTCATAGACAGAAGCTTAAAAGAGCGGTCCACAATATCTCGTTTCGTGATGTTCATAATTTACTCGCTGTCTTTGGCTTTCTGAATTAAATCATCAAGATTGTCACGCGACACATACTTGACACCACGTTTATCAAGTAGGGATTTCAGCTCGTCTTTTTCCATTTCATCGTAAGACACTTTGCCATCACCGTTTGTATCTTTGGTTTCTTCGTAGATTGCGAGTTTCTGCTCAAGCTCTGCAATCTCCGTCAATGCTTGCGATAGCTGTTCTTCAAGTTGTGCTGCAACGCTGTTGCCGCCAACCATTACTTTCATTGCTTTGTTTTCGGCTTGCAGCTTTTCGGCTTCTGCTTGCTCGATAACGTCTTGTGCTTTGTTTGACCAACCGTCTGCTTTGGCTTGCTCGACGGCATCTTTGTCGCTGGCGTCAATCGACTTGACACGCATTTTTGTGCCCCATACGTTTTCAATCGTACCGCCAGTAGCTGATAGTGGGGCGTAAATCATCATGTTTGACATTGCTTATCTCCGTTGGTTAAATCAATCGCAATATACGCCGCCCTAAGACAGCGCATATAACTATAAATCTATCGGTTAAGCGGGAATATCCAAGAACGCAAGCGGATTAGCCTTGCGATAAGTCACAACAGCATGACGCTTAGCCTGATAAGGTGTATCACCAACGCCCTCTGCTTTAACATCGGTATCAGATACCGTAAAGCTCGCGTGATAAAGACCAGTAACACCATCTTGCGTGATGACCGGTGCGCTAAAAGTTGGAACTGCCATAATTTACTCCTAACCTTGATTAAATAACTGGATGCCTGCCATTTCAGGGTTGAGCATTGCTGTGCCAAACGTAATATCGTAACGAGCTTTTACGCTCAGGTCGTTGATATCACCTTGACGGCTGTATGCAATCTCAATACCGTTAGGCAAGGTGGCTTTGGTTGTGAACCAACCATCTTCCGCGCTTAAACCAAGTGTTGATGGGATAATCTCAAGCGCGTCTTTAACAAACACAGTGTTAATGTCCGTCGTTACCTTGTTCAGCATGGTGATTGCTGCGCCATCGGCAGGCGTTGCTGATACGTTTTGATAAGCAAGCTCCGAGATGGTTACAAGCTCCGCGTCAGGTGCAACGATAGCAGGGATAATCTCAATCTGCGTGTCTGACACAACATCAATAACTCGGAAGGTTTTTAAGTCGCCCGTGTTGTTTTTGTTTTGATGATGAGCAGCGTAAACGCCTGCAATGGTGAACGCATCACCTGCTTTGAATGCGCCGCTAGTTTTAGCGACATTTAACACCATTGAACGGTTATCGACGTTAGTCTCAGTACCGTTGATGTTGTTTTTCTTGGTGGCCATTGGCACATGACGCTGATTAGCGCCTGAGACCGTTGCACCAACCACATCAGACCCTTCAAGCTGAATAGGCGAATCATCAGTGTGAACCGAGATGCCTGCAATCTTATTCACATAGGCTTCTTCGTATGCGGTCAACGTCTTGCCGTTTAGTGTCTGACGACTTGCAAGGTTGTCCGACATATCAATCATGGCGGTAGATGAATAGAATGCTTGGCGACCAGTACCGCGCACACCTTGACGGTCAAGCATAGCCTTCATTGTTGCCACATCTTTAAACCCGGTAGGCGCACCTGATCGGATATTGACGTTAGACGAGTAGTAAGCAGCCTCACGACGTAAAGCATCATTAACCTTGCTTGCTAACTCAATCTTGGCAGCCTCACCCCATTCACTCATGAAACTTTGGTCACGGTTTTCACCTGGGCGAATCAAGAACGGCACTGATCGGTTGCGGTCAACAGTAACTGGTGCAGCCATTTCGCTTGGCGTTTCAAAGTTGCCAGTTTGATTCAAGCCCTCTTGCGAGATTGCCTGCTTTGGCATCATGCGCCATACGGTATCATTACCACGTAGCGCAGTACGCCCATCAGGGAATCGATAAATTTTAGCAGCCTGCGTATAGACAAGCGCCTCCTCAAAGCCTTCGACAACTTGGTCAAAAGCGACAATCTCTTGTTTTGTTAACTTACCAGCCATTTGAGGCTCCTTAAAAGTTTATTTATTACGCATTTTTCGTTTGTATGCAATGACGGCTGAACGGTCGCCCGTCTTGTCCGCTTGCGCTTCAAGTTTTTCTAACTCTGCGTCAGCACCACCCGCTGAGCCTTCCAGCTCATGCGTTTTGGGCTTTGGCTTGTTTGGGTTACGTGATTTTGCTTTTGACGTCATTTGCTGCTCCATCAAGACGATTTGCTTTGTAAACTGAACGTCATCAAGTTTCGATAATCGCTCCAGTTGTGCCGGTGAGTTTTTACCAAGTGCATAAACCACTTTGGCAGGGTTATCGACCAGCATTTGCAGCAAGCCTTGTTTTTGCTCAGACAGCACATCAACGACGGATAGCTCTACCTCGTCATAATCCGGTGCTTTTGCCTTAATTGCGTCAACATCGGCTTTATAGCGCTCATGATACTGTTGGTACTTTTGCCGCTCGGCTTGTACCTGTGCATCAACCTGCTGCTTTTCTTGTAGCCACTGCGCGTAGTCTTGTTCAAACGCATCACTGTCATAGTCATGGTCATCAAGCGTTGGCTTCTCGCGTAACACTTGTTGCGGCATTTGCTGTGCTTCACGCTGCTTTAATTGACGTTTAAGCTCGCGGTTTTCCTCTCGGACTTTCTTCACCCACTCGGGCGCTTCTTGTCCCCTGAAAGGGTCGCTGCTATCACCGTCATCATCAAAGCTAAAATCAAGCGCGTCATCTGAGTCGTCTGAGTCATCGGCGCTATCATCTTGGCTTTCGGCTTCTTCACCGTCGGCATCTTGCTCATCGTCTTGACTATCTTCAATATCCTGCTCGTCATCGATGACCTCGTTATCTTCGACTTGCGGGGTATCTTCTTGATAGTCTTGGTTGTCGTCAAAATCACTCACTTTGGTATCTCCTCAGATTTATAGCATCTGGTGGCTGTTGTTAAAATTTAGGCAATAAAAAAGCCCACCGAAGTGAGCTTTGTTTGGTTGGGTTGGTTTGTTTAGTTGAAATCAACGCGCATAGAATTCAAGCGTTCTATCTTAGCAATAATTTTTTTTGCATTAGATTCCGCTATGTCCTGCGTTTCCCCGTAACTAACTATTTTTGAATAATCGCCATCGATTGTGATAGCAACACGATAACTGCCATCATCTAAAATATCGCAACTATAAGCGCAGTCTTTTTGCATAAATAACTCCTTATTTTATAGAGTTATTATAGCATATCAGCGTCTTTGCCATTGGCTAATTCAGCCTTACGAGCATTAGCTTTCTTATCCATGTACCGTAAGAACTTATCAGCAAGTAGCAGTAGGATTAGTTTTATTTAGCACCGCCAAGATTAGATGCGTTGATAATCTCCTGTAAGTCTTTAGCGAAAACTTGAGAGTTAGCTCTAACCATTAACGCCATACACTCGCCAAGGGCGGATTTACCATCAGCGCTATCATACTTACTCATCAAATCAGCTACTTGCACAAGTAACTGATTGTTGTTTTCTATAACCGCTTTGGTTAACTCTTTCATCACATACCCTCCATTGGTGGCATACCTTCTTGCATAGCTGCCGTAGCTGCTAGTTGCTGCATATCAGGCTGCTCTTGTGGTGTCACTTCTTTCTTAATCTGCTGCTCATTCTGCTGCTGTGATTGCTGCATAGTTGTGAGCATCATAAGCATTTGCTGCATAGCTTGTTGCTGTGCTGCTTGTGATTGCTCAAACTGCTGTTGCATCTCGTAGAGCGTCTTAGCCGTATCAGCGCGAGTCTCGTCAACCTCTGCAAGTGTTTTTTGCGTGTCAGCTTTCGCTTTCTCTGCGCTTGCAAGTGCTTTCGCTGCCTCTGCCTCAAAATATTGCGTCTGTGCATCAGGCGGCTGATTAGCTGCTGCTTGTTGCGCGGCTTGCATCTCTTTCTGCTCTTGCTCATCAGGCTCTGTAACTCCCATGTTAATGAGATTCTTGCGAGCATAACGACTAAGGTCGTGTGTGCCCTCACCGTCCTGATTAGCTAAGATGGTGTTGTAAAGAACCTTAGAGTCTTGCGGATCTGAAGCAAGCGGTAGCATCTCAATCATGCGCTTGATTGTCTTATCGCGCTGCGTGCTAAACGCCTCACCGACATCGACTGTTACTTTGTACTTGCCGCCTTGTATGTCATTCTCATAAGCAAGCTGACCATCTTTAATAGTCGGCTTGTTGATCACAACCTTGCTATCAGTATCGTCATGGCTAACACCTGACATTTCGCGGCTTTCTTCATCGTAAACCACTTGAGCCATTGATAGCCAAATGCGCCCAACATGGGCAATCGTCTTAGCAAAGTTATCAAGATAGATATATGCTTGCGCGTCAACCTTGTCTTGCACCATCTCAACCGCTTCGGTCGATACGTTGCTGACTAACTGCTCACCGTTTGACTGGTTGCCTGTCAGTTCGCCAATTAACGCACCGCTTGATTCAATCAATGCGCCCATCGCTTGCGGTATCACTGGCGCTTTGGTGTAGGCTTGTGGCCCTACTCCAATAACATTGCCTTGCGCGTCTTTAGTCGGATTAATCGTTAAGTATGGCTTGCGCTCTACTTCTTTGCTTGCCCATTGCCCCTCATGACCCTTGACCTGTGCTGGTGTAAAAATAGGCGTTTCGTCTTGCGGACGACTTGCTAAGTCAATTAAGCCAGACATTTTAAGGTTAAATGCTATCTGAGCGTCACGAGACAGCCCTACATGGCCTTGTGTGACCTCTCGACCACTAACATACATACGCTTGCCGTAGAACGGCGCTACGGGCAAATACTCACCTGCTATCACGCCTAATTTTTCGACAATGCCATCACCGCTTAATACATAACCTTTAACCTCTTTACGCTTAACCTTTTTAGCAAAATCAATCTCATAGCCTTGTGCTAGATAATCGCTTAGCTGCTGGTCAAAATCCTCGTCATCCTCGTAGAGCTTAACTGGTTCGCCACCTTGCGGATGGGATAGTTTAGTAACCTCAACTTTGCGCTCTGTCAGCTCGTAATGCTCAGCGACTCGCACATTGTCACCGTCACGCCAATCAAAGCGGTAGCCTTGTAAGTCGTCAAAGCTCGAAACGTCTTTATTGTACTTAGACTCAAACTGAGCCTTTGACATTGCGGTCACAATCGTTACGTGCTTAGCATCTGCTTTGTCGTAGCGACGCGCATTGCTATCCCAATAGACCATCGTGTCAGCTTCAAATATTGGCTTGATGCGTATGCGCTGATACTCGTCATCGTCACCATCTTCATCATCATACTTAGCCTCAAGTAAGATTGCGCCGATACCGCCACTAATACCTTCCATGAAAGCAGTAGAGTAAGCTTCATCGGCGTTACTATCGCGCTCATCGGCTCTGAATAACTCTTGCAAGTTATCGGCTGTATCTGTATCGGCTGCATTGTTCTGCGGTCTAAATTCAACGGTAAAGCGGTTTTTAGCCCATTCATTGTAGATACGAATGACTGATAGCTGAATTTTGTTAAACTCAAACTTTGGACGGCCCTCAAACTGTCTGCCAATGTCGCCATCCCACTGCGCTCCCTGCACAAAACAAAAACGCCGGTCATCATAAGACTGGCGTTGATTGTCGTGCGATTGGCTGTAGTCTGCATCGATACGCTCAAGCAAGCGTTGATGCAATTTGTCGTTTTGCTTGCTCATAGTTTATTACCAATAGTTTTTAACTGTGGGGATAGGTGCTGGCGCAGGTTCAGGCTCACCAATCAACCCTTTTTGTATGGCGTGATTCCGCATCATGTATGCGTAGCGCGTGGCGTCCATCAAATCGTCACCAGTCTTTACAATCTTGCCTTTTTCGTCGCGATGATATTGCAAAAACTCATTAAGCCATTCTCTCAGAGTATTAAACACCTTAAACTTGCCACTTTTCATCAGTAACAATATCTCAAGCAAGCCTATCTCTACGCCGTTTGTATTATCAGGCCACTTAGCGTAAGTAGGCAGCAAGTCAAAACCAACATCGTCATAAGACTTTTTCTGTTGATTGCCTGAGCTTTTCTCAGACTGCAAGCCATCTAATGGCCATGCGGTAGGCACGCCATCAGCCCATTTCTTTGTCGCTGTCCATGCTTCGCTTGGTGTAACTTGCCTTTGTTTCCAAGCGTGAGTGACGTAAATAATATCGTTATCAAGGTCAATAGCTAACTGCACTTGCGCTTGTGGATGGTCCCAACCAAAATCCATGCCATCAATTAGCATAAAGTGATTAGGTATCTCAAACGGATCACAAGTGATAAATTCTTCACCCAAGTCATAAATACGGCCATGTCCTAGCATTGGAATACCCTTAGTACGCATATCACGTTGGTGAGCTGGGAATGATTCAAGTAGTGTTTTCTTGGCTCGATCGTCCAAATGCGGCGCATCATCCCAACCAGCATTGAGCATGATTTGTCCGTCGGCTGGATCATCCATAAACTGAATAACCAAGTCAGTACGCCCATTCTCAGGCGTAAACGTCAAGATGCCTCGACCGCCTTTGCCGTTATCGCCCGTTGCTGTGCGAGTTAAGACCTGTGGGTAAATATTAGGGTCTTTTGGTTCTTCATCGATGTGAAACCAATCAACATTATCACCCATCAAAGCGTGCTGACCTTGACTGTATGACCATAACTGCACCGCCGCTGTTTGATGCTGAACATCACCACCACCGCCATGCCTCACGTACACTGTACGCATAGCATTAGGTGTGCCAGTCATCGACTCATGGTCAAGTATGTACTCGGGCGGAATCAAGCCACCTACCCATTCATTTTCTTTGCGAATACCAAAGATAGGTTTTTGCAAAAGGTCGCGGCACTTTTCGCCAGAATAACCAAGCAGCCATAGAAGCGGTGCATGGTCAAATGCGTGACCGTCCCACCAGTCGGGGTATTGCCCCAATGCATGGATAGCATCAATATACGTCCCCGTCATGGTCTTGCCAACTCGGTTAGCTGCCATAAAGCAAACTTGCGTATAGGTCTTAGTGCATTGTAAAAGCTCTCGCTGAATTGGATATAGCCGCTCACCAAATGTCTTGTAGCGATACACTCGCTCTCTGCGTCGCTTTTCTTCAAGCAACTTGAGGAGTTTCAGTTTATCATCACGAGTTGCCATTGTTTAGCGCCGCTATTTGAGCATCCAGTTCATCGTCGGTTAGATTGCTTACGCTTAGATTTACATTACTTTCAATCTGTTGCTTAGATCCATAACGTTTGGGCGCTAGCTTTTCGATATTCCATTTGCGCGTATCAATACGCAGTTTAGCTCGTTGGATATGTTCTTGATTCAGTCTTTCTTCGCCATTCACAATCTCGTAGTCATCTGCTGAATCGTCAGCAATATCAATCAATTCATCAAGCAGATACTCAGCTTGCACTTGCCTTGCGTGCGCGTACTGTTCCATAAACCCATCTTTGCCGCTTGCTAACCACTGCATTACAGTAGATATAGCAGGCATACCGTCAAGCTCGCATATCTTGCGTAAAGACATTCCAACCATTAGTGATTCGCATATCACTTGCGCTAATTCTTCGCTATAAATTGTTGGTCTGCCGCCTTTGTTAATATCTTCACTCACAACGCTGTCGAGCGCTTCATTAGTCATAGCACCCTCCAGCGCTCATATAAAAAAAGCCCATCAATCAATGTGGGCAAAAGGGTTTAATCTTTCTGTCTGTGCTCGACCATCTTGTCGATAGCAGCCTTTACATCTTCCCATCGTTCAATAGGGAAATGCACACACTCGTCATCAGCCGTATCAGATATATAAACATTATTATTTATCGTTTCCAGTTCTACATCAGAATATGACTCACCAACATATAGCGTTTGCTTGTCTGATATCTTGTTCACAACTCACCTCGTTATCTACTAATCAATGATTGCTCTATCAAGCTAACGTACTCAGCTGCCTTCTTACTGCCCGTACTGGCTCGACGCTTGAGTATGTCCAAGTAAGACCGCTTAGTGATTACGTTCTCTGTCTTGTGGTATTCGTTATAAACCCACTCATGTGATTTATCGTAGTTGCTCATAGCATCCCTTGCTATTTAATCGGACATTAAAAAACCGCCATTTTCGGCGGCTGTGTTAATTCGTTTTTCAGCTATCTTGAAATAATCAGGGTCTAGCTCAATACCGATAAACTTACGGTTATTCTTTACAGCTATTGCGCCTGTTGTGCCGCTGCCCATGAAGCAGTCTAGGACTGTATCACCTTCGTTGCTCCATGAAATAATGTGGTCGTGGGCGAGTTGTTCGGGGAATGGTGCTGGGTGCATTTCATGTCTCGCTGTCCCATACCTCCACACGTTGTCTCTAGGCTTATCGTCTTTAACCTTGGTTAGCAGTTTTTTTCTATCTTCTCTGATGCTTCCATCTGGTTTACGCATATATGACCGCTTTTTTGTGCCTGCCGTCTGACACGGTACTCTGATGAAATTTAAGGTGCTAGGCCTGCCCTTTGACCATACAAACATGTATTCAAAACCCTGCCAATATCTAGGTATTCTAGTGTCCCTCGGGCTTGCGTTTTTCTGAAAAATCATCGTGTCATGTAAATTAAAACCGCAATCCATAGCATGTAACGCTTGCTTAAATGACGTGCCTGTTTCGCTACCTTTGATTGTAGCATCACCTACTACCCATACGACTACACCACCATCTTTTGTGACACGGTATAATTCAGCTATAACTTTCTGCCAAACATCAGCAGACCATTGGTCATTGTTGCCATTATACGTGCGTAAATTATCGTAAGGTGGGCTTGTGACGGTCAAATCAACACTACCATCAGGAATATCTTTAAGCAGCTCTAAGCAATCGCCTTGTCTTAAATCAATCATGCTATCCCTGCCAAATCTCAGACATAAAAAAAGCCCCATCAAATTAATGATGAGGCGTTGTATTGTCCTTACTCGCATTTTCCAACTTCATGAGTTGGGGCAAGTAAGGAGTATTATTGGTCGCTTTACACTATTCTGTTCAGCGTACCCTAAATATACCTATTTTTTTGGGTAGTGTCAAATTATATTGTAGTGACTGCCACATTAAGCTATATCATCAATCTTTACTACCTCATCAGCATCGCCGATACGCTCGATGCGTGTAACTTTGCTGCGCCAATCCTCACCAAACCAAAACGCCAAACCATCATCGCCTTTTGCTGCGGTAAACTCAATGAGCTTTTTACCATCTGCGTCTATGCCTGCTATTTTAAAGAGATTGTTTTTATAGGCAGCTATCACAATACTCTCTAGTTGTGCTTGCACTGCCTCAGCAACTTTGGTGCTGTTAGGATTTTGAGCTACCTTATTGGTCATAGCTGTGTTTGGTTGCAATTTATTTATAAAGTTTGTCATGTCAGCATCCTTATTGATTGATCCTAAAAACTGATTGATATTAAACTGCTTTTTATCTAATAGTGCTTGTAACTCAGTTGCCACCCAAGGCGATACAGGGCTTGTGCCGCTGAGCCACTGTCTTACACGGCGGCTATCAATGTTTAAATCTCGCGCCATGTTGCTTTGCCACTGGTCGCCGTATAGCAAGCGACCCGCCTCGGTTAATTGCTTAATGTCCATCTTATGCGCCTTTTTTGATTAAGCTGTGGATGATAAAGACTGCCAACTGACCGCCAAAAGACTTAGCTTGTCCGTCATGAGTCAAGTAATAAGCAGTGCTTTTGGTGGCCTTGTTTAAAATCTGCGTTACGTTATAACCTTGGTTGCCTTGGCTTAACATCATGCAGTAACCGCCTTTGTTGCCAGTGGTGCGATGCTCGACAGTAAACTCAACAAAGCCTTTAGCGATTAGCGGTGCAACGCGCTGAGTGATGCCTTTAACTGTTTTGTAGATGTTTTTTAGCACTGCGCCAAAAGTCACGGCGTAGTTGTCGCCAGCTTGGATAACTTTTTTGGTTTGTTGGTGAGCTGCTTTAAAGATAAATGATTTCATAATGTATCTCCTAGATGATGACTGGCTCTATAGCCTTGTCGTTGTTGATATGGTTATATTACCTAGTTTTAGGTAATTGGTCAAGTGTTATTTGCAAAATAATTTAAAATAAATGCAAAAAAAATCCCGCGTATTGCGGGAGTCTCTTACGCTAAATACTGCTCAATCATGCGCTCAGCCTCTTTTAGCATCAACCCGACATGGCGGTGGTCTGACCGTTTTTTATCTTTATGCTCCCAATCTAAATGCGCCAGCCGTGGATATTCAATGTCTGTTAGATAGTGCTGTGCTATCTCTTTAGCTGTCCAGCATCGGTAATATTTGCGTCTGACGATTTGGAACAACACCTCATAGTCCTGTCTAAGCATCTTGATAGCAGCATCAATCAGCATCGCCTCATCATCGCTGATATAGTGCGCTCTCGGCGCTCTGCATGTCTCTGCTACGTTGCCCCGCATAATCAGCAAACATGGGCTGATATACCCAAGCCCGCTGCTATCCGACCGACTCCATGCGCCCCATGCTGCTAATTTGTCTTTAATATCCAGCTCAGTCACTTAGCCACCTCGATCAGTCCATTATCAACCCAAATCTGCATCGTCTCAAAATGCGCCCTCAAAATATCCTGATATGTGCTATCACTCTTTACCCTGCCGTCTATCGTGTCGTGACAATTTGAGCAAGCAAAACACGCCATATAATCAGGTGGTTTAAGTCCGATTCCGCAAAAACTGTTAATGCGTATGTGAGCGAGCACCGTTGTCTCAGGATTGTAGTTACAGCCTGTGAGCCTTAACGTGCATTGCTGACCTCGTGCGCTTTTGCGTAGCTTACTCATAGTAAATACCCTCATTAGGCTGTGTTAGCCGTAAACCGCGATTGACTGTAAAATGATGGTAAATAGCATCTAAATATCTTTGCATCTGCCCTTTATTCATGGTGCGAGTTACAGCTACGTCTATCGGCTTCATCATGTACTTGACCTGCATTTCGTAAGACAGCTTGGCGTAAAACTCCTCTTGCATGACTTGCGCATACTCATGGTCATCTTCACAAAGTATCGGTACGCCAAAAAACAACTTGCAAAGCCCTCTGTACTCCTCGTATGAGTGCTGTGGCTTTTGCTGATGCACCTCGGTTAGATAGTGGTGCAATAGGCTGTTCTGTGGTGTGCTGCGCTTTACCTTTTCGCCGTCCTCGTCTGTAGCCGTGTAAGGTAGTGAGCGGCTAGCTAGATAACTCATGTGCTTAAGTCGCTGTTCATCAGTCTTAACAACCCATGTTTTTTTAGTCATCGTCGGCCTCGCTTGCCTCCTCTCCTGCCAATGCCATGTATGCCGCCCCATCAAGATAATTGTCTTCTCGATACTCGCCTTGTTCCGACCTTGCGAGCTTTAGACAGCACATAAACTTCCAACCTTGCTCTGGTGTCAATTCATGCCCTGTCAGCGCGTTAAACATAGCTACAATCTTTGGCATTGAGCGTTCAGCTTCACCGCCTGATTTGTCGTAAGACTTGCCACGCTCTGCCATTATTTGTACGGCTTCGTTTAGGATTTGGACGGCTTTTGGTGCGTCGTCTTTGCGTCCTTGACTTGTAACCTCAATGCACTCAATGCCGCTCGCATCCTTGTAGTGTGGCGGATGGTTTACCATGTCTTTCTCAACACTTGGCTTCACTCGCTTGTCATTGACCCATTGAATCTCACTCATAACCTACCCCTTTCGATAATTGTTAATAAAGCTGCTCACACTGTCCGTGCTAAGCTCACCTCTATCATCGACCGACTCAATAACCGCTTGACCTTGCGTGTTGATCCAAATGGACGTTATTTCGCATTCTGTGTTGTCTTTCTTGTGCGTTGATTTGTCGCCTATCAAGATTGGTCGTTTTAGTTTGAGATTAGTCATTGTCTTTGCGCCCCAAATCAACCCAATCCATTAATTTCATTTCTTGCTTGTCAAGTGAGGCGGTCTGTTCTTTTATCTCGTATTTATGCTGGAAGCACGTTAAATATCTATCGTACTGGCTTGCATTAACCTCACCATCGGTCAGGTAACATTTGCAAATTTCACACTGCCTTAATTTCATATCCGTAACCCCTTATGCACCTCATTAGCTATCAAAATCAAACTCATGCCAGTGTTAAAAGCGTAAATGTTGTAACCTGCTGCCCACCAACCCAGCGAATTAAAAATCATTGAAAACACCAAAAATCCCAACCAGTATTTATTCACCTTCAAATCTCCGTTTTAATCCCTTTTAGCCCCATCAAGCACCCATTGCATCAAACTAACTCTTAAAGCTCACCTTGAGCCGATTTGATGCGTTTTTGTGCGTGTTTATCGACCATACACAATCATGGCTGCATCTCTAGCGTGTTCATTCGTCCGACCTTGCCAACCTGTGATGCGCTTAAACTCATCCGCTGATTTTTTAAGCCCCTTACCCATCGGCTTGACAAACACCACTTCATAACCGTTTTCTTTACACCAATCTTCCCAAATCTTTGCATCGCGCTTAACACTCCCTGCGCCTTGCAGTCTTGATTGAGTAGATTTGGTCTTACCGTTGAATCCAATCCACTTGCGCGCGTCCTCGATGTATAGCTTGCAATCCTGCGGTCGCGGATAGTGGCCTAATATAAAATCCATCGCCTTTGTGATTGTCATACTCTCAACTGCTGCTAACTGACCATCCTCCCACACCGCCACGCCTGTTTTGACACCTGTATCGATACCGATTTTTGCAATACTCATTGCTTACCGCCTCCCTCATAGTTGTTCAGTGCATCAATGAGCAAATCGACTGGGCCGCTAATTCGCTCTGCGTAGTACATTTCTCCACAGTCGTTGCTATCCTCATAATCCTTTAATGCTTGGCGTAAATCTCTAGCTGCTCGAATCAAATCATCCAAAGCGTTGCTCTGACCGTTTGCGTACTTACCGCTTAGCTCGGCCTGGCACATTTGACAGTTGCCGTCTTTATCAAAGCAAAGATGGTCAATCGAGCCTGATGCAAAGACTTGATTGCATCGAGCACATTTGACTGGATTCGCTGGTACTAGTTTTGGTTGTTCTGATAGTCCGGTCATAATCACCCCTTAATAATCTGCTCAAAACTTTTACGACTCATCGTTTCCTTAGTACCGTCCGCGTATGTAATAACAACCGTGTCCGCCTTGACCCACTCCATGCGCTGCACGGTCTTTTTGTTGTAGATGTTTTTCATGCCACCACCTCGGCAAATGAGTTAATCAAGTCAAGGTCATACTCTGGGTGTTCTGCTCGTATCTCATTAATCAGCTCAGTACCAAATTTAAAGATCGTCTTTGATATATCCTTTTGGCCGCCCTTGCTTTTGAATACCAGCTCATTCTCCCCACACTTAAAGCCGTCTTTATCGAATATATGTACCGATACTTGAAACTTACGCTTACGCCCCATAATCTCCGAACGCTTACCACCTGTGTATTTACCCTCTTGCAGCCAGTCCTCGGTAAATTGCGCTCTAAATGCTAAAAAATCAGGGTTGTTATCATGTAAAAATATAATCATGCTGCCGTTGAATTTAGGCTTGAACGCCTTTGGTTTTTTCATGCTTGCTCACCCCTTGCTATATCTGCTTCCAGTTGCGCCTCAATCTGCACAATATCCAATCTCTCTAGCAGCGCAGCCTCTTTGTGCTGGCCGCTATACTCAAACGCTGGTATCTGCCAGTATTTGCCGTCCTCTAAAACCTCGCCGGACAGCTTGCCGTCTTTTTCTGTGAGCATTGTGATCTGTCTCATACCGCGTCCCTATGCTTGCGCTTAAACTGGTTTAGAAAATCATCGACTGTGGCAGACATTGGGCTATCAGGTTGTAACGCTGTGTGGCTGTATTCGACCTGATGCGACTCAGGCACTTTGAAGCTCTTGCCCTCGCTATGCTCTTTGCAGACCTCTGGGTAATGCTTTTGCCAAGATTTGTAGCTAATCGACTCAGGCTGTGTCTTTAGCTCCCAGGTACCGACTCGATTTGCTGTCTCAAACGTAACTTCGTGCTTGTAGATGCCTTGTGCTGCTGCTAGGTACTCTTGGCGCATATCGGGATAGCTGCTTGCTGTGTCTGTGCGTCCTAGGGCTAAGAAGTCCGCTGGGTGACTAGGTGGCCAACCACCTGATAATTTCACTGCTCGCTCTGCTTTACCAAACTCCGCTTTTGTGATCTGTAACTCAGTTAGTATCTCCGCCCAATCAAAAACGGTATCTATACCCCAATCCTCGTCTTTGATTTTGTTTTTAAAAAGTCGTTTCCAGCCAACGAACATTTCAGCGATTGAGCTAGTTAACTGTTCGCTCGGTTGGCTGTGGTTGCCCGTAGCGTTCTGCATATTGCTGGTTGAGCATATCTCGGTACTGTTCTGCTTTTGATTTAGGTTGGCTGTTAGCTGATTGATGGTTTCCATTGTTATCCCCCTGATAATTTGTTTGCTGCGGTTTTGGCTGTGCGTTTAGATACCAATCAGCGTTAAACCCTTTCCAGTCTTTGCTTATCCAAAAAGCAATTATTTGATCCAGTGTGTGACCAGTTGCTTGTTGTGCTTTTTCCAGTGCGTTGAATATGGTTGTCCAAGCAGTTTTAGTGTTGGATGTCTTTTTGTCTTTTCTGAGAATTAACAAATCATTCCAAATCTGATCAGATACCGATTCAGGTTTTTCAGGTGAGTAAGATTTAGGTGCAGCTTTTTTTGGTTTACTTTTTTCTATATTTTTCTTTAAAGGTTTTTCTTTCTTTTCTTTATTACTTCCCAAATTTTGGGACACAACTGGGTCATATTTTGGGAACCTAATGGTCATATTTTGGGATGCTAAATTTTGGGATGCTAAATTTTGACCATGTTTTTCAGCGTTAAAAGCGGCGATATTTTCATAGTTCAAAGTGTAAATAGCGGTCTTTCTTTGCTGTGCGTTTTGGTTCAAAAAACCAAACTCAACTAACTCTTTTACGGCCTTTGAGACTGTGTTTTTGCTCATGTTGCAATTAGACTGTAGGAACGTGTTTGATAGGCTTTTTTCGTCATTGCCGTAACCATCAATCATCCTTACCATTCGCATCAACACACTAAACGCGACTGGCGATAAGAACGGCTGTGCGTCAAATATCTTGTTGTCTACTCGCGTATAGCCTGTCTCTTTCATTGTCTGCCTCTTAATCGTTTGCATTGCGCACCTCCAACCACTCATCCATGGTCTTGGTGCCTTTCTTGCTGTTACATGATCGGCAAAGTGTTTGTAAGTTCTCTATGTTCTTACAGCCACCTCTAGCGACTGGTAAAATGTGATCGATACATAGGTCATGCCAATCACCACAGCCTTTGCATCGGTATGCGTCACGCTCAAAAACCTTTTTTCTTAACTGCCACGTTATTTCTTTGCGCTTATACCCGTGAATTTTTGGCGGCGGCCTGACATACACCTTTGATATAATCAACTCCATATCTTCATGGACTGAGATAAATTCCTCGTACTCACGGTGGTTTTGTTCGCTTACCCACATCCTAGATACGGTATTTACTAGCAAGTCTTGTGAGATTAAATCTCTAACAATTTTTAATATGTAGCTGTGCGGCTTGCCTTGGTGCTTAGCTATAGCTCTACTGCTGTAAAATGATTTTTCTTGATTTGTATTACTCATAGGTATATACTCCGATTGTGTTTAAGTTTTCGAGACGCTCTCAGGTGCGAACTGAGAGCGTTTTTTATTGCTTGTCCAACTCATACCTGATTACTCGATGTTTTTCGTCTCTTATGCTGTTCATCTGATAACCCATCTCGCGAATGTTTGACATGATGTTGCTCAGGTAAGACAGCGACATATCAAAATCAGCCACATTGTAAAAACCATCTCTTTTCATCTGCTCGAAAATCCGTTGCCCTTTCTCTGTTGGCGTATCGCTTGCGACCTTTGAGCGACCTGCGCTCTTGCCTTGCTTTGGTTTCGCCTTTGTGCGAGTAGCACCCCCTTTGTGCGGTCTGCGCGGTGCAACTGTAAAACCTTCGCCAAAGTTATCTAGTTTTGTGATTTTCATGGCCTACACTCCTTCTTTGTCCGTGACCATTCTTTTGTCTGCCTAATCACGATTTGCTTAGTTCTTTTGGTATAGTGATTTGAGTTGCAGTACAGACCTGTGTTGTCCTGACTTGTAAGCTGTTTGATACCGTGTTGCTTAATGTGCTGCTCGATTTCTGATTGACTCGTTGCCATGATTAACCCTTATGCAAAATGAAATAGTGCGTAAACGACGATTAATACCAGTGTGATATGCGTGATAAAACGCATGACGCCACGCCAAAATATTTCGTTCATACGCTCTTTGCGTAGCTGCTCATCTAGTAGCGTCTGAGCGTTACGGTCTGCAATATATTCTTGTATTGCTTGCTCTTTGCTTGCTGCGAGTGATTGCATCGCGTCATATTCACTTTTCATTTTTGTTACTCCATTTGGTTGTCTTAGTTGTTTTTGGCAGATCGTAAGTTTTACCGCCTGCAAATGTGACTCGCTTACCGTCCCAGCCTTCGCGCTGCTTTTGCATCAATTGAGAGTGTTTTAACTCACGCTCCCATGCCTGAATGTCTTGCTCTTGCATCTTTTAGCTCCTTTTCGGTTACCGAAAATCATTTAAGTATCTTTATCGATTTCGGGTTATAAATTAGTTTTCGAGCATCTTCCTTTACGCGCTTGACGTACCTATTTGCCGAATAACTAACAAGCTCCTCGACTGTCATACCCATAATTTCTGCTGCTCGCTTGATATCCTCTAGCTCGTCCTCGCTAAAAGACGGCTGATCGTTATCAGGCATAAGCCTCTCCTATTCTTTGGTTACCAAAAGTTCGCTAACCTGCGTCTTTCAAGTTTGTGTAATCTCGGTCAAACTCTCCTTTAAGTTCAGCTCTAAGCTCCTCGATAAATCTAAGCGTGGCTTGGCGTACTAGCGTGCTTTTTTGCAAGCCAGTCAAACCAGCCACCTGTGAAATCGCTTCAATTTCGTCATCATTAAAGCGAGCATTGACCCTGTGGTCTTTGATGTGTCTTGGGTTGTCGTACATGGGTTAAGCCTCCTCTGGTTGTAGTCCGCTACTGATGAGCTGACTAATATCGTTAATATTTGGATTGGTTCTAAATGCAGGTTTGATTTCAAAGGCTGTATAGCCATCATCGTCCTGCACAATGAATATGTTTCGATTTTTGCCACTTGCTTGCTGGACAGCGCCCTGCGTTACCCCTAAAAGCTCGGCAAGTGGGTCTTGCTTATACATTCTTACTGCTTTTTCTAGCGTCAGGATGTCCATAAGTTTGCCCTATAAATATCTTAGGTATTAATAATAGCACCACTATTATGTTAAATCAATAGCTACAGTATTTGTATTAATAGCAAAGCTATTACAAAATACGCAAAAATCAATAAGGATCCGTTATGAGCAAGGTTGGATTGACAGAGGCGCAGCTAAAAGATGCTGCTAGACTAAAGGCGATCTATGAGGCTAAAAAGATTGAGGCGCGCAACAAAGGCAAGAAGATAAGCCAAGAAACTATTGCAGCAGATTGCGGATGGACACAAGGCGCAGTAGGTCACTTCTTAAATGGTCGTACAGCTTTGAGCTTGGAGTCCGCAATAAAACTGGCTGAGTCACTACAAGTACCAGTGTCGGACTTCTCACCGTCTTTAGCCAAACAAATGAGTGGCGATAACTTTACGGTGCAAGGAAAATCCAAGTTTAAAAAAGCACCGATACTAAATTATGTACAAGCCGGTTCGTTTTGTGATTATTTTGATGATGCGATTGTTGAAGAAGGAGTGCCCTATAACGCAGAGCTACACGGTGATGATTGTTTCTGGGTCGTGATAGAGGGCGATAGTATGATTAAGGATTTTTACCCAAAGGACATGGTTTTAATCAGCCCAAGCAGGCAGCCAAAAGCGGGTGACTTTGTAATAGCGCTTAAAAAAGGCGAGAATGCAACCACGTTTAAAAAATGGCGGCCAAGAGGTTTTGATGAGCAGACAGGGAGGGAGTATAGCGAGCTTGTGCCATCAAACGAGGACTACCCTATTATAGATAGCAGGTTTGCGCCTTTTGAGATTTGCGGTGTAGCTGTGGAGTACAGCAAGCTGCTTGTGTAGCAAAGCCCAATAACTAAGCCGCCTTACGAGGCGGTTTTTTATTGTCTAAAATAAATAATAGTAGTTTAGCTATTTATTTTTGCTAATTAATAGTTGAGCTATTGACTATTATTAATAGTATTGCTATTATAACCACATCGCAAGGCAAAACGCGGACGACGCAGCGATACCAAATTCAAGACGTAAAAAAGCCCTGCAATCCGACCAAAGACATACAGGGCTTACTTAACAAAGCGAGGACAGTATGACAGACATTATCAGATTAGACAATGACGCAGATCATGAAAGCAATGCGATTTACGTCATAAAAGGCGATATGGGTATCAAGATTAACTTTGATGCCGACATTAGCGAGCATGGCACACGCGGCGAATGTTGGAATGGCTTAGTCATGGTAGATGGTAGCAGTTGGGTCGAAGTAGATGCTATCAACAACCTAGCAGTTGACCATGTTTACGACCCTGCTGACGGTTACGAGACCGAAGGTAACTACACAATAACAGACGCAGACAGACCGCGCATTATCGAGCTGATTAAGCAAGTTATCACAAACACTGTCACAGCCAGACCAGCGGCTTACGACTACTACGTAGTATAAGGAGAGCGTCATGAAGATATTTGAAATTACACACATCATGAAAGGCGTGACGATGGTTGAGCGCGTAGAGGCTGACACCAAGATGCAAGCGCGTAGCGTGCTGACCAGTCACTACAAGAGACAGCTCGATTTGGTATCGGTTGAGTTGGTCGAAGAAAGCGAGGTGGCGTAGATGAAATTTAACTGCCCTAACTGCGGTTATGAAATAGACATGCATGACCATGCAGATGTTTTTTACGACGAAGATGAGTTGCTTGTTAATTGCGATCAATGCAAATCGGACTTAATAGCTGTACCTAGTGTTGATATTAAGTTTACCGCTTACGTCGAAACCCGAGTGCCTTACAAGCCAAATAGCGAGGTACAGCCATGAAGCAAATCATCTTTATCGCAGTTTGGGCTGGTCTTGGTGCGTTTGTTACGCATCAGGCACTAGCCGAAACAGTCATCGTTGACGACAAAGCCTATCAGTTGGTCGAGATAGACGGTGAGCTACTTGTAAGCAACGAGTGGCAACCGACGACTGAGCAAGGCTATACGGACGAATACTTGCAGTCTGAGCAGTATAAAACGGTTAAGGCTGCGAATGAGTCGTTAAAACGAATTAAGGAAGGTGAGTTATGAAAGTTACTAAAAGAGAGTTATTAAGACGAATTGAAGCGTTGGAAGAATGGCGAGATTATGCAGATGAAATGCTGACCGAGCTTAATCACGCGCTACCTGACCCTGAGCACGATGCTAAATGTGCAGAAAATGCGGTCGCTGTGGAGGAGTCGTTAGAGAGACACGCTGTACGACTTGGGTTAAAAAAACCAAAACTAAAGCAGTTAGATCAGAGTGTGTTTGATGGTCAACCCAAAGAATGGCGGTTTTTAGCAGTTGATTTTGATGGCGAGACTAATTTTTTCGAGAGCACACCCAAGGTTTCAAACATAGATGGCCGCTGGTACAACCAAGTAGGTGCTATGAAGCTATGCAGCTTGAAATTCGACACAACCAACTGGCAAAACTCGCTAATCGAGCGTGACAAGGTAGAGCTGACAGGTAGTGATTTATGCCGGTATCTAAAAAGTAGAAAGCATTGGGTGTTAGCTGTAGTTAGCGACGAAAACGATGCTACTGCCGAGTTTCATCAGAGAGCGGTTGTTGTGACGGGTATTGCAAGCGACGGTGACTTTGTGTGTGGCGATACGGTTTGGCGGTACGCCGTACCTATCGACCATAAAGGCGAACCGCTGACCGCCGCTGATGTGGGTTTATAGGAGGCTGACATGGCAAAGCACTCAGTACCGCTGTCAAAAAGACAGCGAGACTTTGACCAACTGACAGCCTTTAGTCTTGATATTAAATCTTTCAATGATCTGTATCACATAAGACTGACAGCGCCAACCGGTCACACAATCAACTACTACCCCACCAGTGAGAAATGGCAACGCATGGGCAGATGGTACAAAGGGTTTGGTGAGTTAATCGATTATTTAAATGAGATTTCATAAGGAATAAGACTATGAGTAACGCAATAGCAATTAAAGCATATATGAACGGTCAAGGCGTGCAGCGCAAGTTAGAAGAATTGCTTGGGGAGCGAAAAGACGTATTTTTAACAAGCGCCTTACAGGTAGTCAATAGCAACAAGGCACTGCAAAACGCATCACCTGAAAGTATTTTTGGCGCAGTAGTTACGGCTGCCACTCTTAACCTACCGATCAATGACAATTTAGGTTTTGCTTACATCGTACCGTTTAAAGGCCAAGCGAGCTTTCAGATGGGCTATAAGGGCTTTGTTCAGCTTGCACAGCGTAGCGGTCAGTTTAAGCGCATCAGTGCTTGCAAAACGTATTCAGGTGACACCGAGCAATCAGTCTATGAGCGCCTAACTGCATTTTTACCCAAAGAGCCAAAAGGTGAGGTCACAGGTTATATCGCCTACTTCCAACTGCTGAATGGCTTTGAGGCTCATTTAGCTATGACCAATAAAGAAATGGCTTCCCATGCTGGACAGTACAGCCAATCATTCAAAAAAGGCTATGGCGTTTGGAAGGATAACTTTGAGGCTATGGCTCAGAAAACGGTGCTAAAACTGCTGCTAAGTAAGCAAGCGCCATTGTCAATCGTACCAACATTGGCTGAGGCCGTACAAGCTGACCAAGCAATCATTCGTGATGTTAATGGTCAACAGTCTTATGAGTATGCAGACAATCAGCCACAGCAAGCGGCGATTGAAATGGATATATCAGACGACCCTAATATTTTTGCAACGGTCAAAACATCAATTGAAAACGGCAATCTTGATAAGCGATCAGTGCTAGATGGTAGTGCAGGTTATACCATCAGCAATGAGCAGAGACAGGAGTTACTAGCCTCATGACTTTCAAATGCAGAGCAAGCGCGTTAGGTGGATTGATGACGCGCTTACAGAACAAGACCACGCTCGGTAAAACATCAAAAAAAGTGGTGCTCAATGCTGTTTTGCTCGATGTGTTTGATTATCACCGTGAGATTGACGCAAAGATGATTAACAAAGGCTTGATGCTAGAAGATGATGCAATCAAAGCCGTTAGTCTGCTAAAAGCGGTCAAGCTGACCAAAAACACTGAGCGCAAAAGTAACGACTGGTTTAGCGGTGAGTGCGACTTACTGACCGACGATAGCATACGAGACACCAAATGTTCATGGTCAATCGATAGCTTCCCCTGGACACATGACGACGCTGTGCAAAAGGTCAAAGACGGTGGTTACGATTGGCAAGGTCAGGTCTATATGGAGTTGTGGGGCAAAAAGGTGCATTACGTGGACTTTGTTTTGCTACCTACTCCGCATAGCTTGCTTGGCTATAACGATGACGAGTATGAGCACGTTGAGCTGGTCAATCGAATACCACTACAAAAACGCATCAGGTCAGTCAAGATTGAGTACGACGAGTCACTAATTGAGCAAGCAAAAGAGCGCGTCGAAATGTCGCGTGACTATTACAACGAATTATTTAAACAACTATCGAATTAAGAGGCAAGACTATGCGCGGAGTTAATAAAGTAATAATCATCGGTAATTTGGGAGCTGATCCAGAGGCTCGTCAATTCAACAACGGTGGCAACGTAACCAATATATCGGTTGCCACGTCCGAGCAGTGGACAGATAAGCAGAGTGGTGAGAAAAAAGAAGCGACGGAATGGCACAGAATTGTTTTGTTTAACCGCCTAGGTGAGATTGCAGCACAGTATTTGCGTAAAGGCTCAAAAGTGTATATCGAAGGCAGCCTACGCACTCGCAAGTATCAAGACCAAAGCGGTCAAGATAAATATATCACTGAGATACGAGCCGACCAAATGCAGATGCTAGACGGTCAAAACGAAGGTCAAGCGACTAACAATCAGCAGAACAATAACCGACCTGCTCAGGACAATCAGGGCTATAACAATCAGCAATCAGCTCAGCCACAGCAGGGTTTTAATAATCAGTCAACTCAGCAGCCGAATAATCAGCAGCCAATGTATAACGCGCGCGGTGAAGAGGTTGATGAAAACGGCAATGTAAAGTCAGACATTCCATTCTAAGGAGTTAATCATGATTAATTGTAAATACTGCAAAACCGATAAGCCTATAGATGATTTTTACCGGTCATCTATTCGCAAGGACGGAAAATCAGGGAATTGCAAAGAGTGCATACGCGCTAGAGTGAGAGCCAACCGAGCCGCTAACATTGAACACTACCGAGAATTTGACCGCAATAGAGCCAACCTGCCGCATCGCGTGGAAGCTCGCAAAGATTACGCTAAAACCGAACAGGGTAAAAAGGCAACAGCTAAGGCGAAAGAAGCTCATTACCGACGCTACCCTCATCGCTCAGCAGCTCGTAACGCAGTAAACAATGCTGTCCGTGATGGCCGATTGCACAAACCTAGTCAATGTGAGTCATGCAGCAATGAGACAGCCTTACACGGTCATCATTGCGACTACAACAAACCGATGGATGTTATGTGGCTTTGTGATCCATGTCACAAGCAATGGCACAGAGAAAACGAGCCTATCTATTACAACGAATTGAAAGCATCGTAACAGATTACCCAGCCGCAGGGGCTAATGTGCGGATGCGTCAAGGCTAGATGATGATGCAACGAAAGAATCGCTAGCAGCCAAGATTGACAATTCCTTACGTGCTTAGCATGAGCTTTGAAAAAGCAGTCGAGGCAAGGCCGACTGACCTACGAGACAGGTCATCTATTTACTAATGAGGATTGAGACTATGAATAAGAATATTGAGAAAAAAGCATTGAGTGTTATTCAAGATTTTAACAAGTCAAGCAAAGGCTTAGAGCGCCAAGCTATCATTATCACTTATACCGACAACGACAACATAACCACGTTTAATGATGGTGATGCTAACAGTATATTGCTGACTATGGCTAACAGCTTAGCGCAAACCCTATCAGAGGTTGTGGCGAATTTGAGTGCGGACGAGCAGCATGTGCTGATAGAGAATGTGTGCAACGAGATTTACAGCATGGCGATTAATAAGCTGGATAAGGAGCAAAACGATGAGTAATTTACCGTTGAAGGCGTTGAGGTGGTTTGATTATAAAGATGGCACTGGGGCAGATACCGTTACAGTAATTTGTGAATACACCATTTACAGGTATGGCGACGAATTAATGAGAGATGCGGGAGAAATACAATCTGATGGCGACCATGATAGTTGGGTCGTGGCTTACTATAATCGACATACCGAAGCGCCGACAAAAGAAGCTACCGGCTTTGCAACTATCGACGAAGCTAAAGCGTGGGCTTGGAACCACTACAACGAAAAGATGCAGCCGTATGTTAAGCCCGACTCCATCACCGATATTGCAAACTGGTTTAAAGCTGCGAAGCCTGAGCCGACTGATAGAGATATTTGCACTCAGATCGGTTGTCATTACGAAGAAGTTTACGAGATGGATGTAGCTCTGTATGGCAATGAGTCGAACGACAATGAAATGATGGCGCAATGGTATAAAGGCGACAGTATTAGCGTTGTTAATGTCATGCAGCGAATGGATAAAATCGAATTACTAGATGCGCTATGCGACCAAATCGTAACTGCTACTGGCGTGGCTTATATGATGGGCTTTGATATTGAAGGCGCACTCAAAGAAGTCATACGCTCAAACAATAGCAAGATGGTTAAGGGTAAGTTTGAGTATGACAAGGACGGTAAGATTGCGAAGCCTGAGAGTTATAGCAAGCCTGATTTGACGCCGTTTGTAAAACAAGGAGAGTGATTGTGAGTGACTTATACCCAGCACAGTTTGAAGAAATAACCAGTAAAATATTCAGTACTCGCTACAGAGTATTTTTACGAGACATACCTGAGATTAGCGGCGGTCAGAATGAATCGTTTATTGATGCTGTAAACACAGCGATTGACGCGCTAGACAAGTATATAGCTAGCGGTCAAAAGCTGCCTGAGCCAAGTGAGCCAAAGCGTGGCGATATTATGATTGGTATTAATAGCGAGGTGCAAAGTGACTAACGACCAAATCAAAGAGATAGCACTGGCAAACGGCTTTAAACTCAAAGAGCAGCCAAGCGGTGAAATGGATTTAAATCCGTATGTTTATGAGTTTGCAAGGGCGTTATTTGCTGAGCGCGACAGAGGAAAAGCGCCGATAAAATCGCTTGCTTGTCTTGATGGTACAATATTGGAGGGGCGATAGATGAATAATACAGAAAACATATTAATCGAGCGATACCAGTACAATCCGCTGGTATCACTTGAGAGAGTGGCAGAGGATTATCTGCCAGAGGTAAAATGGGAGACACTAAAGGAGAGGGCGCGTAAGCAGGACTTGCCGTTTCCGGTGGTGATCGGTGGCAGTAAAAACCGCTCAACCTATCATGTAAGCGTCAAATCACTCGCAAGATGGATTGATAAAGTCAGCGAGGAAGCCGCTAAAGACCACCTGAGTATGCACGCCTAGCGACCTCGATTGCCTCGTCAAACTCTAACACGGTTGCGCGGGGCGATATATTGACATATCGTTGTAGGCTAGACCATGACTCATGACCGGTTATTTGCTGGATTTGTGGTACTGTTAAGCCTTGCTCGGATAGCCTCGTTGCCGCCTCGTGTCTTAGATCATGAAACCTCAAGTCACTAATACCGAGCATTTTACACGCCTCGGTAAAGTTTTTAGACAGTATCTTGCCCGATAGTGGCAGTAGTAAATCACTATCCCAATATCGGTTGTTACTACGCATTGCATCCCTGATATTATCGCTCAACAACGCATTAATCACACCCACCGCTTTATCTGTAACCCTAGTATTAATGTGGTTGCCGATACTGCCGCGTGGGTTTTTTGCGTCTCTAACAAGCCACCAATCGCCGCTATAATCATCTAGCCTCATGCGTGTTAGCTCGTCTTGCCGCCGTGCCGTGTAGATAGCCAGCCATAAGACAAGATGCATCGGATAGACGGAGCGGCGCTTGTGATATTTTGCGTAAAAATGATTTGTCAGTGCTTGTAGCTCGTCGCTGGTCGGTGTGCGATTGCGCTGCTTGCTGGGTGTTACTTTGCGCCCATGCTTTAGACCTAGCATGGCTTCTTCAAACTCTGCTAGATTGACATTGAGGCCCCAGGCGAGCTTGGCTTGCTTTAACACTGACCTGAGCGTCATCATGTCACCGTTGAGCGTTGACGGTGAGATGGGCGATAAACCATCATACTTGCCCTTTAGGCGCGCATCAGCAAACGCGGTATAATCCTCACGCCTGAGACTGCTGATTTGTTTTGCTGCTATCGGCAACCGTGAGATAAGCATCAGCGATAGATTATGAGTGCGCCCGAATTGGTCGCCCATCTCGTCAAGATACTTTATAATAACGTCTTGCAATCGCATGGACTTTGCTTCACGATTGAGCAAAATATCAGGATTGTTTTCAATCTCTGCCTCACGTTTTTTGATCCACGCGTCAGCGAGCGACTTTTTGCTAAACGTGCGTGACTGAGTAAATGGCGGATAACCCTCACGGTTAATGCGGATAACACCGCGAAATCTAACCGTGCCATCTTTGTTTTTGCGCTTTGTTATAGTGCCCATTTGTACCATGCCATCATTTTGTTGTTTTGGTACAAATAAGGTACACCATCAATCGCTATAAATCTATATCAATCGTTGCCAATCGCTATCAATCGGTGATAGGGCAAATCTAAAAACTTATATAAAATAAGGCTTTAACGCTAAATGCTTGATTTAATGGATAATAAGAGACTATCAGTCGCCCCTATGATTGATTGGACAACGACAGACTATCGTTACTTTGCGCGACTATTTAACCCGCACACGTACCTGTATACCGAAATGATTAGCACCGGTGCATTGATACACGGTAACCGCGCACGTCACCTACGCTTTGACACACTTGAGCATCCACTGGTATTGCAGCTTGGCGGAGCAGATATCAGTGAGATGACACAATGCGCCGAATTTGCTCAGCAATACGGCTATGATGAAGTCAATATCAATGTTGGTTGCCCTTCTGATCGTGTGCAACACAACAAGATAGGCGCCTGTCTAATGGCAGAGCCAAAAACGGTGGCTGACTTGGTCAAGCACATGCAAGCTGCAGTCGATATCCCCGTGACGGTCAAACACCGTATCGGTATCGATGATTTTGACAGTTACGAGTTTATGGTGGATTTTGTGCAGACCGTTGCGGCGGCTGGCTGTACGCGTTTTATCGTTCATGCACGTACCGCGTGGCTACAAGGGCTGAGTCCTAAGCAAAACCGCGAGATACCACCGCTACGCTACGAGGATGTCTATCGTCTAAAACAAGACTTTCCTGAGCTTGATATTGAGATCAATGGCGGTATTGATACCATTGAAGACATAAAAATGCATTTGCAACATATCGATGGCGTGATGATTGGTCGGGCGTTTTATCACAACCCGTATCTATTAGCAGAGGCCAATAGCTTATGGAACGAGGCAGCACCCGAAACAATACCTAAGCGCTCAGAGATTTTAGAGCAGCTCTACCCTTATCTACAAGAACAAATCGCCAAAGGCGAAGCACTACCCACGATGACACGGCATTATCTAGGATTGTTTCAAGGATTGATGGGTGCACGCAAATGGCGGCAAGCATTGAGCGGCAAACCTCAGCTCACGCTCGATGACATTAAACGAGCAGCCGATGAAGTATTATTGTTAAATCCTGACGCATAGCTAAATGCTGATATAACTGGCTTGATAGAATTCACATGCTAGCCATTGTCGTGGCTAGCATGTTATCTACGCCGCTTGCGCAAGATACTGCCACATTGCTGCGCCATTATTAACGATATGTAGTACGATTGGCAGTAATAGCGACCCTGACTTGATACGTGCATAACAAAATATGAATGCCAAAACCACAATAGTACTGATTTCATAAATGCCATACTGCACATGGATAGTGGCAAATATCAAACTGGTCACGATACTTGCTACTATCGCACCGTGCTGCACAGAGTATGACGGTGCGGTGAACTGCTCTTTGATGGCTGACCATAATATGCCACGAAAGATCACTTCTTCGTAAATAGGTGCAACGACGACCATTGCAAAGACCAGCAGCCACACTGAACTAACAGACTGATATAGAGGGTCGACAAATACCAGCGGCGTCATATCCAGCATATAAGTCAGCGCCTGACTGACTATCATAAATATCAACAGCAATCCTAGCATGCCCATACCTACCGTAAATGAAAACGGCTTTAATGCTAAATACTGTCGCCATTCCCCGCCTTTTATACGAATAATGAGAACACTGGTTGTCATCAGCAGCACACAGCCTATGAGTATTGATAAGCTCACGACTGTTCCATCGTTACTGCCAAAAAAGAAGATATCGCCCATCGAAGCATTTTTGGTCGCAGGTAATACCAGCTTGCCAGCGATATAGACGCCTACCAATTGACTGATAAAAAACGCAAGCACCATCCCTACCGTCAGCATAAATGTACCAACGCGTGAAAATAATGGCGGACGCTCAGACGAGGTTGCGATATCCGGTAAAGCTGTCACGTTTTTTGGCATATATATGTCACTTAAAAAATACGCTGTCAGCTTGTATTAGACACAAGCCTACATAACGATACGTTGCTTTTATTTTGATAGTTGCCGCTTAATCAGTTCTAGTACCTGCTGCGATACAGACTCTGGGTGCTCAAGTGGGAACATATGCCCCCCTTCATGAGTCTCATAAGGTATGCCCAAGCGCGACTTTATCTGTTGGGGAAACCGACGTTTCAAAAAGATACTGTCTTGACCGATAATCAAGGTAACAGGCACTTTGGGGCCACGATTGGGCGTCAGCCAATACCAAGAAGGATTGGTACGAAACACTTCTACTTCATTAGCTTTAGGAATGGCCAGTGTCACTTTACCATCCGCGCGCTCATGCAAGCCATGATCGATATAGCCTTGGAAGCTGCGCTCATCAAAGTTTTTGAAAAATCCTTTGTGCCGCATTTTTTCGTACGCATCTGCTCGGCTGTCCCACACATCACGGCGATGCTTAGAGATACCCGCTGGTGACAATTTATCCATCAAACGCTTACTCGTAAGAGGCAATTTATCTACTGTCTTTGCCAAATGCCATAACAAGCTAACTTTGCCATAAATCCAAGGCGGATCCATGAGCACTGCTTGAGCAAACAGCTTAGGCTCACGGTACACTGCTTGCAAGGTACACATGGCGCCAAGTGAATGACCCACGCCCACCACCTGACTGACGCTATGCTTCTCACAGGCAGTTTTTACGCTATCGATCACCTGCTGCGTCAGACTGCGCCAATGATTATCCACGGGATAATCCGGCGTGTCACCCAACATGGCAATATATTCAATCGTAAAAAATGCGGACAATCCTGCAAAAAACGGCTCATAGACAGCACTTGGCATGCCATTGGCATGGGCAAAATGTAGCACAGGCTTTTTTGTTATCTTGGAGACAGGTAGCGCAGCAAAGGTCTGCAAATTGATTTCATCACTCATAACAGGCTCTCGTGGGATGGTTTATATATTATTTTTAATAATTCAACTGTCTTTCATATTAAGGTAGTTTTTAGCATTATATACAATTGAGGCTGAGCATAATTATATGCTCAGCCTCAACAATCATACACAGTATATCTAAAATATTAAACGCTTAACGCATTTTTGCATTACCTTCTTCTTGGGGCAAAAACCCATCAAGGCTCATGCTAGAGCCAATGCCTGCACCCAATTGTACCGCAAAGCGATCCATAAACATTTGGAACGGATCGGTTGGGCTATAGCTGATGATCGTATCAAGATCCAATTGTTTACTGAGGCTTGTAATACTGCCCGTTTTGTCTGCCAAACCTAACTCGATAGATTGCTCACCGGTCCAAAACAGTCCTGAAAACAGTTTGTTTTGTTCAGGATTTTTCAAGCGATCACCGCGGCCTTCTTTGACGGCATTGATGAAATGCTTGTGCGTATTAGCAAGCACACCTTCGACATGTTTTTCTTCGTAGTCAGTCAATGGGCGCGACAAACTCAAGATGTCTTTGTACTCACCCGCAGTGATAGTACGATCTTCTACGCCGACCTTGTCCATTAGGCCCTTGACATTGTAACTTGGCATAATGACACCGATAGAACCAACCAAGCTCGATGGATTGACATAGATCTCATCTGCGGCAGAGGCGATATAATAAGCACCTGAAGCACCAATATCACCGATAACAGCATAAAGCTTTTTATCGGGATATTCTTTACGCAGATCCATCATAGTCTGCCAAATTTCATCAGACTGTACCGGTGAGCCACCAGGTGAGTTAATGTCTAACGCCACCGCTTTAGAGTTACTATTTGCAAAAGCGTCTGTCAATGCCTCATTGACATCGTAAGCGTTGGCCACATCATCATTACTGATCACACCTTGCAGCTCAACCACTGCCAAATGCGGCGAGCTAGTATCAACGGCATCCATACCTGTTGGCGAACCACTACATCCGCGACCTATGGTCAAAAATATCAATAATATATAACCAAAGGTCAACAGTTTAAAGAAAATACTCCAGCGACGAGCACGGCGCTGCTCAACCACACTAGCTAATAAGGTGTTTTCCAGTACTTTCCACTCTTGTCCGCTCGGCGCGTTTGGTTGCTGCATTGGCGTTGGCTGATTTGCCGAATTATCAGGACGTTTGTTTGGGTCTGGTGGCCAGTTGGGCATATAACTTCCTAAGTCAGAAACAATCTAAAACAATAAAAAGATGATATTGGTAGATACGGCTAAAAATAAATATCTCCTCGCCGTGTCAATCATCGGTATTAATAGGCTGCTAAGTATGGTGGTATTTCGATAATGGTTCAATAGTATAACTGTGAAATATCACCATATTGTAACACTGCGAGTATAAGCAATATTTTTAAGGACTCATCGCTTCTGCGTCAACACCGTTGTTTATTATATTCAGCGATAAAGACGCTTCTAAAGGTTTGTCATCATAGGTGATAATATCATTGATGCTTTGACGACTTATGACATCAGTTGTCATCTGTGATGCACTATGACCAAGCCATGTGATGTTTTTAAACCTCATACTGTCGTTATTCGAATCAGCTGAACATAATAATGACCACATCTGCCAAACACGTGGATGGGTGTCAGTATCTAAAACAAGCCGTGATAGAGACAAGTTTTTGTGATCCGTATCTAACTGGTTATCTGCTATTTTCGTTTGAGAGTTTACAGATAATGACTTTAGCGGATCGGCTGCGTTGTATCTTAGAACTTGTATAGGTACGCTGCTATCAATCGCAATTGTACAGTCCCACACGCTAGTATCACCTATCTCGCTCCAGCCTGTCATTGCTTGGATGGATACATCACCACTAGCCACCTGCCATGTTTTGCCTTGCTCGCAACCTTGCGCACTGATATTCGTCTTACCTTTAGACTGAGCTGCTATTTTAGAGGCTTGCTGGAATGCAGACCAACGCTCGGAGCGTCCCGCTTGCCAATATTGACTGACAGGTAGCTGCTGATTTAACTGCGCAACTGCCAGCGGTAATAACTCAGAATTTTTGGCGCTAACGACCATATTTTGCTCACTGGCATTCAACGTGTCAGTCAGTACGGTGCTACTGCTCTGCACTATGATGCCTTCTAGTTTATCGACTGACAAACTGCCCAGTTGCTGCTCTAAAGATACAGATAGTTTATCCGCTGTGAGATTGCTTGGCATGGTCCGTGTTGCGGTTGGTCTATGATCAGCCAAAAACAGCCAGCTGGTATTGTCTTTCGCAAGTGAAGATCTATCCTTACTGTTACTAACGCTTTGGTTATGTAAAGGGAATTGTAGCAAGGCTGCACTGATATAGGGATCACCCGTTGGCAAAATATATAACGTCGGCATTGTTATCATTGACTGCTGATTGGCATACACCGTCATCATTAACAGCGTCAGTGGAGGCAGTGCCAACCAGCGACTGAGCAGCCCTCTTGGCAAAAGCCAAGGTACTATACTTAACAACACCATGAGCAATATCGCCATATTAACTGGCGTATACAACCATGCGTCTGTTAATGCTGGTAATGATGTCAGCCAACCAATCAACTCATGTAGATTGCCGACGATGGCACTTACTAAAGACCAAATGCTGTCAGCTATCGTGGGTGATAACAGGTAAAAAAGCCCTGCTAACAGATTGAGCGGTACAATCACCCACCCAAACAGCCCAATCGCAAATAAATTGACAATAAGTCCCCACAATGATGCTTTACCAAATAAGAGCAGCGTAATAGGCAATAACGTCAGAAACAACCAAAACTGTAGCTTGAACATACGCCGTCCAGCTCGCAGAGCATGATAGAGCACTCTATTGCCCTTACTCCTATGCTCGTCGTACGATGATCTCAAAGCCTCTGTAGTACGCTGATACGAGGTATCTTCGTATTTGAGCAACAGCGCCACTGCGATGAAGGACAACCAATACCCTGCCTGCCACAATACATACGGATCTTGCCATGCCATCAAGACAGCTAATGCTAACAACACACGCATGGTACTGATAGGTAGCAATGTCAATCTCACCAAGCCGATAGCCAGTAGCATCCACGCCGTACGTGCAGCAGGCACATCAAAACCTGTAAATAGTGCATAGATAAAAGCAGCACCAATCATTACCCACCAACGCACCTGCCAGCGTGGCATATAGCGATAAACCACTGGGCACAGTCGATTGAATAGCAACACAACGGCGCCGCCCAATACAATGGCTAAAAACAGTACATGTGTCCCTGATATTGCAAGCAAATGCGAGATACCCGCCAGTTGATATAGATCCTTGGTGTCGCGATTGATCAAGCTACGGTCACCTGTGAGCAAACTCAATGTGACAGCTCTGGTCTGCTGCTCTGCTGTGGTTTGTGCAGGCCAATCTCTATAGAAATGATCTCTTAATTGCCAACGTCCTATATCAATACGAGTACGAAATCGCTGGAAATAAGAGTCAGACGTCGATGCTTGTTGTAAAGCTTCATCGTTATTGCTTTTGCTGACAGTCAACGCACTAACCGCCAGTATATTTGCCACACCATCAATGTGTCGACCTCGCAACCAGCGATAACCATCAAAACCAGACGGGTTGCTTATTGCTTGCTTGGAGGTAGACAATGGTACCAGTGCCAAGCTCATAAATAGCTCATCGCCTGGCTGCAAATCATTTAAATTTGAGAACGAGTCATTATTTGATGTGTTTTTTGGATAGGCATTGAGCAATACTCGGTATTCGATATGATTATTGGGTTTTTTTTCAAAATTGTCACTATAGCTTTTACTTAGGCTATTATTTTCTTCCTTCGAATAATTCCTTGTACTATCTGCCAAATCTTGGGGAGTCAACTCAGCGACTAATGGCATTAAATGCGTGACCACTGCTACTTGTCGATAGCCGCTATCTGTACTGGCATCATATACACTGTCACTTATCCCTTCGATACGAACGAGTGCTTGTACACGTATAGAGTCAGTAATTTTGGTCGTTTCGGCTTGCTGATGTGCAACTAGCGCTTGTAGCGCGCTACTCACGACCAACCCAATGGCTAATAGACCAAATAAGAAGTATTTGCTAAAAAGTGACAATTTAACATCATTAGGTGAGCTGACAGAACGCGTTTTATTGGTACTTTGAGTATTTACTGAAGGGCTATTAAGTTGAGTAGCACTAAGCAGAATAATAGCAAATATGACAAGCAACCAAAGCAAACCTGTGGCGCTGACCACATTCAATAAAGGCATGTCGATCGGCATCGCCACATTATCTGCAACTGCCAACACACCCATCATAGCAATAATTACCAGGCTACCAACTAACCAATACACCAGCACTCCTTGCTTGATGAGCAAAATATTATAATGCAGCTAACGCCAGTTATTGATGATAATAAGGCGCCAGAGCAGCCATTTTTATCGACATTTTAGAAGCGACTGAAGCATCATATCTGTGAGGCAATAGCATTTATATTTATATTACCCTATACTGATGAGGCATATTAAAATGATGGCTTTCTACCATCACCACTCTATGTATTCTCATCGGTATTTTTTATCCATAATATTACTTTATACCAGCCCATCAATACAATTGAGCGGACTGTCGTTAACGATTAAAGGCGATACTGTGCCCCACAAACGTCTAAAAGACCTGCTTCCTACACCGGAAAAAATCCTAGAAAGTCGCACCCTAAAACTGTTCGCCCCGCATTTGGCAGATCCTCGGTTATGGCACTTCAACCGCCATAGCTTAAATAAAGCAGTCTATATTGGCGTGCTTAGCGCATTTTTTCCACTGCCAGGACAGATGTTGCTGGCTTTGATTGGCTCACTTATTTTTCGAGCCAATGTGCCTATGGCTCTCGGTCTAACGTGGATTACCAATCCAGTCACCAGCTTGCCTATCTTTTATGCTGGGTATTATATCGGTGCAAAAATCATTGATGCACCAGTGATCAGTTTGCGCTTTATCGGCAGAATGATTGCTGATTTTAGCTTATGGGCATTATCAGATGGCGCCAACCCTTTTATTACTTATAAAGGCACTGTATCGCTTACAGCATTTTGTATAGGGCTAACGATTTTAGCGATTATAACCAGCATCGTTTGTGGACTTGCTTTTAAAGCGATTTGGCGTTACAAGACGGTCGTGAGTTGGCAAAAACGTCAGCAAAAACCTGATGATAAATCGCCTAAATATTAATACCGTTTAACATCATTAAACGGTATTAATATTAAACAGTACAACGTCAGCGTCTGAAGCAAGAGCTATCACTCTTCTTTGGTTCTTTCTATGGCATCTATAAGCTTATCCGTAAAATCTTTATCCATAGAGACGATCTCAATAACCTCGTCGTTTTTACAGAGCGTATAACGCTTACCTGTCGCGCTGTCTTGAACCTTTAAATCATAGTCAACCCCAGCCAAAGTGATCGCATCAAACACGGGTGTGATAAGATCCTTTTGTTCTTGTCTATCGATGGTGTCAAACAAGGTTGGATCGATATAAGGCTTTAACGGCTCATCGCCTTCTTCAGCACTGCCAAAAGCGGCGATTGGATTGTCATCTTTGTTCATTATTCGGAGACCTATAAAATAGACATAGCAGCTAGTTAATCAAGCTTCTATATCTTTTGCTATGAGATATTTACTTGATAATACAACAATATATTTCGTTAGGACAACCCTTATAAGTGCTAATTTATGACACTTATATTCATCTGAAAATCTCAACATATATAGACGTTAATACTGTTCCCAATGACCATTACGTAGCAATAATTGACGATCAGCAAGCGCCGCCAAGTTGCGATCATGTGTCACCATCAAAAGTGCTGTTTGCATAGTGCTTTGTAGCTCTGATAGCAATCCAAAGACACTTTGCGCATTGTCATAATCCAAGTTACCAGTTGGCTCATCCGCCAAGATAAGCGAAGGCTTGGTAACTAGTGCGCGCGCAATCGCCACGCGCTGACGCTCACCACCTGATAGCTCACCCGGTCTGTGCATCAACCGATGATTTAGACCGACGTTTTCGAGAATCTCAATCGCTTGCTTGCGAGCGTCAGTTGTTGATACTTCTGGACGCATCAGTAAAGGCATCGCAACATTCTCGACTGCGGTAAACTCTGCTAGCAAATGGTGAAACTGATAAATGAAACCCAAATGCTTGTTGCGCATCGCGCCGCGTTCGGTCTCATTCATGCTATTTAATAACTGACCATGTAACCAGACTTCACCACTCGTGGGCGTGTCTAAACCACCAAGCAAATGTAGCAAGGTACTTTTTCCTGAACCACTGGTCCCGACAATAGCAATGCGCTCACCAGCATGAACTGTCAGATCAAGGCCCGTCAATACTTGCGTACTAACGGCTCCCTCATCATATATTTTATTGATATTGGTCGCCTTTAAAATGGCAGACATAGCGCTTCCTTTATTTTATTTATGTCGATATTTATGCGATTGAATTACTCATAACGTAGTGTCTGGGCAGGCTGAATTTTAGCCGCTCGGCGTGCTGGATAAATCGTTGCCAAAAAGCTCAATATAAATGAGGCACCTGTAATGAATACCACGTCGAGTAAACGCAACTCTGACGGCAAATAATTCACAAAATAAGCATCAAACAGATTCAAATTAAAGACTTGATTAATAAAGCCTAAAATATCACTGACGGTGAGTGCGAATATCACACCCAATATCGTACCAGCAACGGTACCGATCACACCGATGACCACGCCTTGTACCATAAAGACTTGGGTAATCAAACGAGGAGACGCACCAAAGGTTTTTAGAATGGCAATATCTGCTTTTTTGTCAGTGACGAGCATCACAAGACTTGAGACAATGTTGAAAGCGGCAACTAAGATGATTAAAAATAGTAGCAAACCAACCATGGCTTTTTCCATCTGAATTGCACCAAATAGATTGCCGTGCGTCTGCGTCCAATCATTGGGGAACAACTGCTGAGGAGAAATAGCAGCGGCTTTTTCTGCGGCAATCGGCGCAGTAAAGATATCATTGAGCTTCATGCGCACGCCTTGCGCCCCTTCTGGCAGACGCAGCAGTTTTGCTGCATCACCCATCGGGATGAACGCCATCAGACTGTCTACCTCTGGGCTGATGGTAAAAATACCTGTCAAAGTAAAGCGCTTAAACCGCGGTATCACACCGGCTGGCGATGGCGAGGCTTCTGGCAGCACTAGAGTTACTTTGTCCCCTATCTGTAAACCCAGAGACTGCACCATCTCTTCACCCAATACGATGCTAAAGTCACCACTTTGCAAGGTATCAATACTGCCCTCGACCATATGATCATTAATGATAGAGACGTTTTTTTCGTATTCAGGCTCGACGCCAGTCACCATAATCCCGGCGACCTGACCGTTTGATGTCAGCATCCCTTGCAATTGGATAAAGGGGGCGACATCTGATACTTCTGGATCTTCCTTAATCTTATCAGCGAGCTGCTCCCAATCACCGATAATCTCAGTTGAGACCACGGTGGCTTGCGGCACCATGCCCAAAATACGGGTTTTTAATTCTCGATCAAAACCATTCATGACCGATAGCACCGTAATCAATACGGCAACCCCAAGCGTCAGACCAATCATTGAAATCAGGGATATAAAGGAGATAAAGCCATTACTGCGCTCTGCTCGGGTATATCGTAAGCCGATAAATAACGCTAAAGGACGAAACATATTCAAACTCTTTATCTTATCTACGTGCGACTTTATATAGGTTGCATCACGAGCAGTAGTAAATGCATCATACAGCTGCTACTACTCACATATAAATCAAACACAAAACAGGAGATCAGACGAGCCGAGGACAGCCGTCAAAAGGGAGCTAGTTTGACACAATTTAGCCAATATGTGCCAGTCATTAGCCGATACTAAGAGTATTTTTTACCAAAAAACTGGGTTTTGTTATTATTTTTTATAGAGGCCTTGCTATTAGATATGTCAATACCTATATATTATATGCTAAAGACAATTGTCATTAACCCTCATTGTGGTTTGTTCACACTTTGCTGGTAATGTCGCTGACATCATAAACCAGTTATTTGAAATACTGAATGGCACGTAAGTAACCATCGCACTACAGTATTAGACACAAACCCCACGCTGACTTAATTTTGAGTATTTTCATGACCATAAATTATCAATATAAAAACATTCAAACTCCTACCAAGATCACACTGACCGATGAGCAGTCTGCAGGTCATGGCGATCATTGGCGTATTTTGACCGATGATATGAGCAAGGATGTGCCAGAGTGGCTACAAAAAATGATTGAAGTGGCGGCAATACCTAAAGGCCTGAACAACAACGTCAGTGCAAAAGACAGCTGTTTGTTGTTATCAGAAGACAAGCCCTGCCATATCAATCAAGTACTCGCAATGAAAGACGGTAAGCCTGAGCGCTTCATCAATGCTTATCCTTGTGTTGATAGTCCTTATGGGCTTGATTGTAAAATCGAGCGCGTCATTGTCAATGACAACTCACACGATGCGGTATTACGCTTACGCACGGCTGATGGCAGCATTATTTATGCGTTTGATCAGCTCTATACGACCAATCGTCATTTGTATCAGCGCGATACGTCTTATTTCGTTAACTTTAGCGCATGGGCGCACGAGATTAAGCTCAGTGAGCAAAACGAAGTCATCATGGTAGAAGACCAAGAATCTATCCGCTATCATCGTGCGTTTAACGATATCGTCGCGGCTAATGACGGAAAAATTCCAGACGATCTGCAAGCGCAAATCAGTGAATGGAAACCTGAAACCGAAGAACAAATGGCACCGGTCGAAATCAACTTAGGACACATGTGTGCTTATTTATTTGGCGATACTTTAGGGCAAGAAGATGAGGCTTGGTGTCAAGGTCAAGTGCTTGGCAAACAAGAAACGATATTTAACGATAAATCTGTCATTTTGTTTGATGTAGTGACATTACGTGAGCAGGATGCAGATCCCTTTGTCGTACGTATTGGTGCGCTTAATACGCCAGAGACCGCCAGTATTAAAGTGCATGACTATGTACAAGCCAATGTCTGGTTGCAGGCAGCGATATATAAAGAGAATCAGCAAGCTTCGGCGCAGTCTAAAGCCAGCTGATAAAATTAAATTGATACAATCTAATGAAACAAGACAGTAGTCCGATAAACAGATGATTGTCCCGCTGTTATGACAGTTGAATGTTTGAGCAAATAAAAAGCCCCTAAATAGGGGCTTTTGTATATCTGAGTGAATTGTATATCAATGGCTTGAGTACAAACCACTCAATATAAGACCTACGCCATCGTCGTCATTGATTTGATACGCTTATACAACTCTTTTTGCTCAGCGCTTGGACGAGCAGTCTGTACTGCCATCAATTGCGACATATCCCCTTCAACGCGAATTTTACCGCTCATGAAAGCACCCATAATTTGATTGGTGTCAAAATCAGTGATGATAGACTGTAGAATGCTACGATCTAATAATAAAGTCGTCGTGCCGTTACTATTTAGACCACGATGTAATAAACCATCGGCAAAGTTGGCTTCGATGTCTTTGTCAGTATCAGATACTTTTAGGTTAACAATCATATTAGCAAGTGCTGGTGGCAAGTTTAACTCACCCGCCTCACTGCCCATTTTCTCCACTTGCTCAAACCATTCATCTGTCAAAAAAACTGCCATATTATTATCCTTAATGGGTGTTTTGTTGGGTTAACGCTGCTATTTTACGCATTAACCTGACTAGCAAATTATTAAAATGCCTGTTATTAATAGCCCACAAGTATGCGGGCATTAAATATGTTTAGGCTCATTATAAGGGGCGACTTGATGAGAAGTAAAACCTATTTGTGCCGCTAGTGGTACGATTGTTACAAAATTCCTTTCGAATATCACAATTATATTTAGCAACGTTTGTCTTAGTTTGATGCAAACACGCATCTAGAATAGTGACGAAATTGTGTATAAAATAAGCAAGTAGCGCAATAATAATAAGTTGCTCGCTATCATTTATACCAAAGAGTTTGTATTTTGCCGCATAGTTCTGATGATATTTAATTAGGATTGCGTTACAATACCCTTAAACAGAGTCGGGAGTTTTAACCAAACATTACATAAACATGTTTTTTGTCAGCCGCCGCTAGCATACATCTATGGTCAGTGCGTTTTTATAGCCCTATAGATATGGGTATCTATCTTCATTAGTACAGATTTTTTCGTAATAATTAAGATATATATTTAGCCTCATAAGATGTTTGATGCTCAAAAACGGCGCGTCTTTTTATTTATCTTGATGATGTATTAACAATCCTACTATCGATTGGCTGTAAACAAGGTGCACGAAGCGCCTCATTTTATCCATCAGTATCAACTGATATAAAATCAAAGCCTAAATTGATAGTTAATAAGATTATGGTGATAAAAGGTCAAAAAACATTATGTACTGTAGCTATTGTAGGTTTATAAGTTTTTATAATATCTATAATGCGGACTGTTGGTTAATTCTGTTGATAATTCGGGCTGTAAAGGAATCATCCAATGAGTTTACAAAACACAGCAGTCGCCCCAGTTGACCGTGAGTATGAAATTACTATCGTAAGATTTTTTACGATTATGGCTGTCGTTTGGGGCATCGTCGGCATGAGTCTTGGTGTGTTCATTGCTTCACAGTTAGCATGGCCATCACTAAACTTTGACATTCCATGGCTGACCTTTAGTCATTTAAGACCACTGCACACCAATGCGGTGATTTTTGCGTTCGGTGGCTGTGCCTTGTTCGCAACGTCTTACTATATCGTTCAGCGTACCTGCAAGACGCGCTTATTTGCGCCATATTTGGCTTGGTTTACCTTTTGGGGGTGGCAAG
>NZ_DDNS01000009.1:7527-28385 GCF_002341255.1 Psychrobacter sp. UBA2514 | reverse complement strand
TTTACCTTTTGGGGGTGGCAAGCAGTAATTGTTTCTGCTGTTATTACCCTTCCTCTAGGTTTGACGTCAAGTAAAGAGTACGCTGAGCTTGAGTGGCCTATTGATATCTTAATTGCTTTGGTATGGATCTCTTATGCCATTGTATTTTTTGGTACACTCATCAAACGCAAAACCTCACATATTTATGTGGCTAACTGGTTCTTTGCCGCCTTCATTATTACGATTGCACTACTACACATCGTAAACAGCATGGCTATCCCTGTTAGTGCGTTCAAATCTTACTCGCTATTTGGCGGTGCAACTGATGCCATGGTCCAGTGGTGGTACGGGCATAACGCGGTAGGTTTTTACTTAACGGCAGCTTTCCTTGGCATGATGTATTACTTCGTTCCAGTACAGATTGGTCGTCCTATCTACTCTTATCGCTTGTCTATCGTTCACTTTTGGGCATTGATTGCTTCATATATGTGGGCTGGTGGTCACCATTTGCATTATTCAGCGCTTCCTGATTGGACGCAGTCATTGGCAATGGTATTCTCCATCATTCTATTTGCACCCTCTTGGGGTGGTATGATTAACGGTGTACTCACGCTATCAGGTAGTTGGGATAAGCTACGTACCGATCCGATCATTCGCTTTATGATTGTGGCGTTGTCGTTCTACGCGATGTCGACGTTCGAAGGCCCAATGATGTCAATCAAGACAGTAAATGCTTTATCGCATAACACTGACTGGACAGTTGGTCACGTACACTCAGGCGCACTTGGCTGGGTTGGTATGATTACGATTGGTTCGCTATATGTACTGCTACCACGTGTCTATAACAAACCCAAAATGTACTCTATCAGCTTAATCACCACGCATTTTTGGCTGGCGACTGCAGGAACGATTTTCTATATCGTGTCTATGTGGATCTCAGGTATCGGCCAAGGCATGATGTGGCTTGCTACTAACCCAGACGGTACTTTGGTATATAGCTTCGTTGATACTGTTGAATTCTCGCATTTCCCATATATTGGCCGAGCTTTTGGTGGCTTCTTATATGTATCGGGTATGTTTGTTATGGCTTATAACTGCTATAAAACACTCAAAATGCCAGAAGGTAAGCCTGTAGATGTCGCTGATCCAACGGATCATGAACCTAGTGTCGAAAAACCTTCGACAGCTAACGTATAAGGAGCGATCATGGCTGGTACACCGCATGAAATTATTGAAAAAAATACAGGCTTGTTAGTCATTGGTATCGTCATTGCTATCAGTTTTGCAACGCTAGTTGAAATCGTGCCTTTGATTTATAACAACGACAGTCCTGAGGAAGGCGGTTTGAACAAGCCCCTTCCCGCTATGGAGCCTTGGACTGCGCTTGAATTTGAAGGTCGTGATATTTATATCCGTGAAGGATGTCACGTTTGTCATACGCAAATGGTTCGCCCACTACGTGCAGAAGTTGAACGTTATGGACCATACTCACGTGCCGCTGAGTCGACGTGGGATCACCCGTTTTTATGGGGATCGAAACGTACTGGACCAGACTTAGCACGTGTTGGTGGCCGTTATTCTGAAGATTGGCAAAAGCAGCATCTAATCAGTCCACGTTCGCTAGTGCCTGAGTCAGTCATGCCAGGTTTCCCATGGTTGGCCGAGAACGAAGTCGATGGTGAGAACATTCAAGCTAAAATGCGTCTATTCCGTGATCGCTTCGGTGTGCCTTATACTGAAGAAGATATCGAAGGTGCTCCAGATGCCGTACTTGGCGCCACTGAGCTTGATGCTTTGGTTGCCTATCTACAGCAGTTAGGTACCGCAATGGAAGGACAGCGCTAATGGGTATTGGTGAATTACAAACAATTGCGACCGTTTCTGCCTTTATTGCCTTCGTAGGCGTTGCATGGTGGGCGTATTCGCCAAAAAACAAAAAACGCTTCGAAGAAGATGCACAACTTGCGCTTGATGACGAGGACATTAGATCTCTGTCTGAAGAGCAGCGCAATAAGGATAAATGATGACATTTTTTTGGAGTTCTTGGATTACGCTAATCAGTTTTGGTTGTTGGGCGTTCATTCTTGGCGTTCTGCTGTTTGTATTAAAATACAAGCCAGAGGTTGAAGAAGACGGTACCACTGGTCATGAATACGATGGTATCCGAGAATACGATAAACCACTCCCTAAATGGTGGTTAGTGATATTTTTTGGCTCAATCGTCTGGGGCGTGGTTTACTGGGTGTTTTTCCCAGCCATGCTTCCGGGAAACTGGAACGGTCTTGCAACCATAAAAGTCGATGGTGAAGATGTACCATGGACTTCTAAAAACGAGCTGTTCAGTGAGCTTGAGAGCAACAACAAAGTATTTACAGATAACTTTGAAAAGAATATCTTGGTTAAAGCAGATGCAGCAGGCGCAACCGCGACACTAGCGACGCTAAACGAGCTACAAGCGACCATGCGTCGCAGTGACAATCCACCAGCGGATCTACAGGCACAAATCGATGAGAAGGTCACAGAACTTGCACCTTATGTCGAAAAACTGTCTGAAAATCCAAATGCTTTAAAAGTTGGTAGCCGTTTGTTCTTACAGAACTGTGCAGTATGTCATGGCTCGAATGCTAAGGGTGCCCCAGGCTATCCTAATCTGACTGACAATGATTGGTTGTATGGTGGTAAAGCCGGTAACATCTTGACCACGCTACACAATGGTCGTGTTGGTGGTATGGCAGCATGGCGTGATCAGCTTGGTGAAGACGGCATACGTGCGGTCGCTGAATATGTCTTATCACTATCAGGCAACCAAAATGACTATGATCTTGATCAAACGAAAGTTGCTCAAGGTAAAGTTATTTTTCATGAGCCGACCAACTGCGTTCTTTGTCATGGACCAGATGGTAAAGGTATGATTTCAGCTGGCGCACCGAATTTGACGGATAATATCTGGTTATATGGTGGTGATCGCGAGACCATTCGTGAAACGCTACGTTATGGCCGCGCAGGTGTAATGCCTCAGTGGGAAACGAAGCTAGGTAATGAGCGTATCATGCTACTTGCCGCTTACGTCTACTCACTATCGGACAAAACTGGCAAAGCACCTGAAACTGCGATGGCAAATACTGCAGCGACTCAGCCAGTAGCGACCAAAGAAGCTACTGCTAACTAAAACACTATTGCCGTACTGTACATGGATGAGATTTAATAAAGGGAGGACTGTCAGTACAGTTCTCCTTTTTTCGTTTATTTTTGCAGAATTTACCTAATAGTCGCTATCACAGATACTTCTCAGTAGACATTATTATGATCTATAGTGCTTGCTTTTTACGATTATTACCCCATTGTTAGTAGGGAGAATGTTAGAATAGCTGTTTTCAAAATGGCTAACGAGCCAGACTGATGATGTCTTAGCTCGATCTAATAACCCACTTATAATCAATTATTTAGTAAGTGTACTAGAGGACTTTTATTTAAGTCGCTATCCATTATTTACTGACATTGATAACATCATACATTCATATACTTCACGGCGAGAGGTATTTGTTCATCATGCCAGCAGACTGATTCTTTTTTTAAAGAGGCACGTTTATGTCAGCACAACAACAATCTAATAAAATCCCCGTACAGCAGGTCGATCTTGATGCCACCAAGCATCGAGTACATCCAAGGTTTGTGACAGGGTTTTATCAAAATATTCGTGTCATCACGATGTATGCCCTTTTGGCCGCTTTTTTAATTTTGCCGTGGCTGCGTTATAATGGCAGACAAGCAATATGGTTTGATGTTCCCTCACAGCATTACTATATTTTTGGTTTGACTTTTTTGACTCAAGATTTTTATTTTATTGCCGCATTTGCCATTATTGCAGCGTTTACTTTGTTTATGGTGACTGTATATGCTGGCCGCGTTTGGTGTGGTTATGCTTGTCCACAAACCATCTGGACGCATCTCTACCAGTACGTTGAAAAATGGGTCATTGGTGATCGCAATAAGCGCATGAAGTTTGATAAATCGCCTATGAGCGCGAGTAAAGTGTTCAAGCGAACGGTAGTCTATGCGATTTGGTTTGTACTTTCTGTGATTACAGCAGCAACCTTTGTCAGTTATGTGGCAGGTACAGATTCGCTTTATCATAGCTGGCAGACCGTGGGGCTGATTCCTTTTCCTGACTGGCCAACATGGGTATGGATATCGATGTTTATCTTTACCTTTGCCACTTATGCCAATGCAGGTTATATGCGTGAGCAGATGTGTGTACAGATTTGTCCTTATGGCCGCTTCCAAAGTGTGATGTTTGATAAAGATACGCTGATCGTATCGTACGACTATGAGCGTGGTGAGCCACGCGGCGCGCGTAAAAAAGGCACAAACCCTGAAGAGCTGGGTGACTGTATCGAATGTACCATGTGTGTGCAGGTCTGCCCCACTGGTATCGATATTCGTGATGGCTTGCAAGTTGCCTGTATCCAGTGCGCCGCCTGTATTGATGCTTGTAATGAGATTATGGACAAAGTTGGCTATCCACGCGGGCTGATTCGTTATACAACCGAGCGTCAGCTGGTCGAAAAAGAACCAAGCCGTGTATTTCGTCCACGATTATTTGCTTATTTGGCGCTATTGGCAGTGCTATGTGGCGGGGTTATCTATGCGTTGACAGACCGCGTGCCGCTAGAGATTGATATCCGCCGTGATCGTAACCAGTTATCATCTATCAATACCCAAGGCATGATTGAGAACAGCTATATCGTCAAGCTAACCAACAAAACCCAAGAGCCTCACAATTATAAAATAACGCTCGCACCGCAAGAGGGTCTGAGTTTAGAGCTGCGCTTCAACGATGTACCCTTAGAAGCAGGCGAAAGCTTCGATATGCCTGTCAGTATTTACGGTGACCCTGATGTGATTGAATTTGGTCAAACGCCAGTGACGTTAAATGTGACCAGTGAAGACGGTAAGTACAAAGTCAGTAAGCAAAACGTCTTTACGACTCAAGGTCAGTAATTCATCACTGAACTGATTATTTAGTTTCCTTTATATCATTCGGTAGTCAGCGACTTTGAGAGTCAAAGGCTATCGGGTGAATGATTTATGATTAAATTGGCAGCAGGTAGCCGTCAAATTGTCCGTTGATACCATTTGTCGATATCTGATAAGCAGATCTTTGATAAATAAGTATCTGATGAATAGGTATTTTATGTCTAATCCAGCACCGAATTTTAAACATCAAGATACTCAGCCATGGTACAAGAATTACATGGTTATGATTTTTGTGATTGGCATGCCAGCTGCGGTCGTGATCGCTTGTATCTGGTTTGTCTACTACTCTTACCAGATCCGCGACAGCGTGGTACGTGACGACTGGTATATGGATGGGAAGACGCTCTATCATGACGTCTCACGTGACAAGCTTGCTTATGATTTGGACTTGCATGGCAAAATGCAATTTGCGGATAATGGCGATGTTGTGTTTTATCTCAATTATCCTGAGCAAAGTGTGCAGTCAGGCAAGCTATTGAACGGCCAGCCACTTACTTATCCCGATACGCTTAATCTTTCAATCTCGCATGCCACCGATATCAAAAAAGACCGTGACGTCGTGCTAAAGCATGTTGAAGGCAATAAATACAGCGCCCAAGTAAATCTTGATTCGGTAAAAGCCAAATATTACCTGCAAGTGAATAACGATGGCAAGGACGATTGGCGTATGCAAGATGTTGCCAAGCTTCCGCGCTCAGAGGTTAGCTTTAAACCTTTATCTGTCTTTGCTAAAAGTTAATATTATTAAGCTATGCCCTAATATCTACATTTAAAAAAACCAGCCTTTTCTTTATGAATGGCTGGTTTTTTATGGGTTACTCGATCAGTATTCGCTCATGAGATGCTAAATAAGTGGGTTAATTGTTGGAATTTTCTGAGGTGTAGTTCTACTTGTTACAGCATTGTCTGATTCTGTTGCATACGGCTTATCGCTAGCAAACTTAGGATTGAACGTTTGCGTCTTTGGTGATACCGGCAAACCAATCTCAGCCAGACTGTCGGTCTGCCCTGATTGAATATTATCCCCCTCAAACAAACGCTCGTCGTTATCACGATCAAGACTGAGTGTCTCAAAGTCAAACAACTCACGATCCGCTAACTGTGATGGCGCTACGTTTTGCATTGCCTTAAAGATAGACGCCAAACGCTGCGGATGAGCGTCATCCCATTCGCGTAGCATGTCATTGATAATGGCACGTTGTAGATTGGTCTGGCTGCCACACAGATTACAAGGAATAATCGGGAATTCTTTTAATTTGGCATACTCGATGATGTCTTTTTCTTCGACATACGCCAATGGACGAATCAGCAGGTTTTGCTTGTCATCACTCAGCAGTTTAGGCGGCATGGATTTGAGCGCGCCGCCATGAAATAAATTCAAGAAGAAAGTCGCCAGCATGTCATCGCGATGATGACCCAAGGCGATTTTGGTCGCACCAATCTGCTTAGCAAAACCATACAACGAACCACGGCGCAGACGTGAACACGCTGAGCAATAGGTCTTGCCTTCTGGCACCACACTTTTGACAATACTATACGTATCTTTTTCCAAGATATAATGGGCAATGCCCTGCTCGTTTAGATAAGCAGGCAGAATATCTTCCGGATAGCCGGGCTGCTTTTGGTCAAGATTGACTGCGACGATATCGAAATGAATGGGGGCGATACGTTTTAGTAGGAGCAAAATATCCAGCAAGGTATAGCTGTCTTTACCGCCCGAGACACAGACCATCACCACATCGCCGTCTTCGATCATATTAAAATCACGAATGGCCCAAGAGACTTGGCGACGAAGCTTCTTTTGTAGCTTACGAAAAGCCGCAGATTCAGTAGGCGATTGTGAGTCAGTAGATTGTTCATCAACGATATCTTCATTGCTACCCTCTTCAGCATCAGCCTCTAAAACATAACGATTAAAGTCTGATTCATCAGACATCTCATCAAACTTAGGAGGAATGTTTGGCGTAAATAAGGTTGCTGGGGTCATAAGTTACTCAATATCTTTATAAGGATGATTTTACTATAAAGTAGTTTGCGATAAAGCACGATCAATGAGGTAGGGTTATCGATGCTTTAAAAGCGGCAATTATAACAAATATTGCTAACAGATTGAAAAGATGACAGTAATACGCACTTTATTTTTATTGCAATACTGCTTAGCATGGCTTTGTCGCTTTAGTGACGCGTGATTGATCGCTTCATGGTTCTGTAATAGCCGTATTTTTGCTAAAATAGCCGTTTTCGTAAACCAATAATAGATAACACTATGACTAACGTTACTTTGCAGAACCCCTCAATGAATCAAGCGTCCAACAGCAACGATACTCCTCACAAAAACCAAAATGCCGTGGTGCTTTTATCAGGTGGTCTCGATTCGGTGACGTGTTTGTATTGGGCAAAGGCGCACTATGCCTCGGTGACAGCGGTCAGCTTTGACTATGGGCAACGTCATAATAGTGAGCTTGTCGCAGCAAAGCGCATTGCTGAGACAGCAAGCGTCAATCATAGAATCATTGATATTGATATCGCCCAGCTTGGTGGCTCATCACTCACCGATCACAGCATGATCGTACCAGACGGCGATACCGACAAATTCCCTAATAAAAAGCGCGATGAGATCGATAACGATGCCATTCCGAATACTTATGTGCCTGCACGTAATACAATCTTTTTGTCTTATGCGCTAGCCGTCGCTGAAGTGACTGATGCCAATCATATCGTCATTGGGGTCAGCTCAGTCGATTACTCTGGCTATCCCGATTGCCGTCCAGAGTATATCGAAGCATTTGAGCACATGGCCAATCTGGCGACAAAAGCGGGCGTTACCGGTCATCGCTTGTCTATCCAAACCCCACTACAAAAGCTGTCCAAAGCTCAAACTATTGAGCTTGGTCTATCATTGGGCGTTGATTATGGACAAACGATTTCTTGCTACCGTGCCGATGTGAACGGACTTGCTTGCGGCGTTTGTGACAGCTGTGCGCTACGTCGCCAAGGCTTTGCTCAAGCTGGCGTCACTGACCCTACTCATTACCAAGCTGGATAGAGATACTGACTTTTTATCAAACAGCGGCATCAATCAACATTAGCGAAACATTCGCTTGCATTAACACAGCACGTCGACATTGTATTTTAATCAATATACTTGCTATGGTATGGACAATCATTTTTGCCAATTGAATAGATTACATGTGATATAGGTTACATGAGATATCACCAATGATTCAGTCACTCACATATCAGTGATCCAGCTGTCTGTTGATTATAAAATCACATTGAATACCAGAGTCAAAAATTGACACTATCTGTAAGAGGATATTTATGAAGTTATTGCCATTACTCCCCCTAGCCTTAGCTGCCACGTTCGCAATGCCGCAGGCGAATGCTACTGATATTAAGCAAAGTAATATCAACTCATGCGTCGATGGCGCAGTTAAATATAAAGTCGCTAGTAAAAGTGATGCGACAAAGTTATGTAAGTGCACTATCGGTGTGCGTAGCAACATGACGATTGGTCAGATGTGGGAGATTGAGAGCTACGCAAAAGACAAAAAAGATCCTTCAAGCTTGCCATACGTCAAGACCATGCAAAAAAACCTGCAGCAGTGCACAGTCGGCTTAGACTTGAAGCAGCCGCAAAAGCCTGCTTAATTACTATTTGTTTGATATACAAAAGACTGGCCATTGCCAGTCTTTTTTGTTACCAATGGATGAGCAAAGTGTAAAACTGATTATTTATTGCTACCAATCTGCCTATAATAAGAAGACGATAAATAAAACCCTATCTAAACCATCAAAAAAACCAATATACATAACCAAAATCAATAAGGATTTTACCATGGCAAAACCAACAACAGAAACGATCAACCTACCCGACTTTCCAGTGACCATCGTACGCAAACTTGCCGGAAACTTTATCCATGATGAGATCAGTCTCAAAGAGATGGTTGCCAATACCGACAAAGGTCTTATTCTCTATTTTTATCCTAAAGACAATACACCAGGCTGTACCACGCAAGCGACGGAATTTACCTCACATCTTCATGATTTTGATGACTTAGGTTATGACATTATTGGCGTCTCTCGTGACAGCGTTGAGTCACATGAGAAGTTCATCGATAAATACGACTTACAGATCCCACTTGTCAGTGACACTGATGAAAAGCTATGCCAGTATTTTGAAGTCATTAAAGAGAAAAACATGTACGGCAATATTACTTTGGGACTGGTGAGATCAGCATTTGTATTTGATAAAGAAGGCAAGCTGACTCACGCACAGCGTAACTTACGTGCCAAAGATTACACCAGTCGTCTACTCAGCATATTGGCACCATAACCTGATCGTTATAACAGAGTACATTTTTGCCGCAAAAACGATAAAACGCGCGAATATAAGGCTCTGAGTCACTGGTCAACACATACGCTTATAATCCCTTCTTACTAGAGAATCATATGAATAAACAGTCTGGTACTACTACTGATAAGGCACCGCAAAAAATCACGCGCAACGTCTCTGTTGCCGTTATCGGTGCAGGCACGGCTGGTCAAAATGCCTTTCGCCAAGCGAGCAAAATTAAAGACGATGTCGTCATTATCAATGAAGGGTTTTGGACCACTACCTGTGTCACTGTCGGCTGTATGCCTAGCAAACTGCTGATTGCAGCCGCTGACCGTGCACACGATGCCAACCATTCTGGCGACTTTGGGGTTCATGCCACGGTAAAAATAGATGGCAAGCAAGTGATGCAGCGCGTGCGTGATGAGCGCAGTCATTTTGCAAGCTACATCAAAAAACAAGTAGATAGCTGGCCTGATCACAAAAAAATCGATGGGCGTGCTCATATCAATGAGCATGGACTAATCGAGGTCAATGATGAGCTCATTGCCGCAGAGCAAATCATTGTGGCAACTGGCAGCTCACCTTTTATACCTGACGGTTGGGCTGATAAACTGGGTGACACGATGCTCACCTCTGATAGCGTGTTTGAGCTTACAGACTTACCCAAATCTATGGCAGTAGTAGGCGCAGGAGCCATTGGTCTAGAGCTTGCACAAGCATTTACGCGCTTGGGCGTAGAGGTTACGCTACTCAACCGAGTCAAACAGGTTGCTGGTCTCAAGGATAATGACATCAACCAAAAAGCCATCGAGTGCTTAAGTCATGAGCTTACCATGCACTTGGGAAGCAAGATTACTGATGTGGGTCAAAACGTAAATAAAGACACTCAAACTGCGTTTATTGAATATGAAGACAGTGCTGGTGAGTCAAGACAATGGCAAGGCGACTGTGTCTTGGTCGCGACTGGTCGCCGCAACAACATCAAGCAGTTGGGTGTCGAACACTTAGGCGTTGAGCTTGATGACAAAAACCGCCCGAAAAAGTTGAGTAAAAAAACAGGGCAAATTGGTGATTCAGATATCTATATCGTTGGAGACGCCAATGCTCACATTCCTCTACTGCATGTAGCGAGTGATGAGGGCTATAGTGCTGGCAACATGGTCTGTGAAAATACCGAAGATGCTTATATTCGCCCGCCCGCCACCCCATTTTCTATCGTATTTTGTTCACCGCAAATCGTCAATGTCGGAATGTCTCTACCCGAGATCCAAAAAGACCCTGAGCTGGAATTTGTGATTGGTCGCGTCAGTTTTGACAACCAAGGGCGCAGCCGTGTGATGGGCGTTAATTGTGGTCTGCTACATATCTATGCCTGCAAAAAAACCGACAGAATATTAGGCGCGAGCATGGTGGGCCCTGATGCCGAGTATATCGGTCATATATTAGCCACAGCGATTACCAATGACTTGAGCATTAAAGAGATGCTTGACACGCCTTTTTATCACCCTACGATATTAGAAGGACTGCGTACGGCACTCCGTGATGTGCAGGACAAAATGGAGATACCCTATCAATCTCAAGACGCGCAAGAAGACAATTTTTAATTTACAGTTAGGCCTTGCTCTAAAAAATAGAGTTAGGCTTAGTCATCACTCATGCTATATTTGATTGACTAGACAACTTGAGGTGACGTGTGACCGGACACCTCATTTATCAAACCTTGTATAAACACACCCTGCATGGACGAAAAAATGCCAATCGCTAGTGTTACCGACTTTTTTAAAGAAATCATTCGTGACCTGCATACTAGCCTCTACCTTGCGCTTGGTGGCTCTATAGACGAAGAGACACTCAACTGGTCTTCTCAAGCAGTAGAGCTTGCTAGCACTGGCATAAAGATCCTAATACTGCTTGCGGTATTGGGATTTTTTTATTGGTTGGCCAATTATATTCTTAGACAAAGTAAAACTAAGATTCGTTTAAACGATCGCCGTACCAAGATTGCCCGCTCAACGCTACGTTACGTTTGGATTGTCGCCAGTCTGATAGCGATCATGAGTCAGATAAATTTTGAACCAGAAACCATCAAGGCGACAGCAAAAGCAAGTACGTGGGCTGGTATCTACTACGTACTGTGGGCGTCGTCTGGTCAGATTATTCATAAAGTCCTACAGCATTATGGACTCAATGCCTCGATAGAGCAGCTGCTCAAAAATATCTTGTCGGTACTCCTGTTGGTACTTGGGCTTGCCAGCGTGATGGCACAATTTGGTTTTGATATCGTGTCGCTCGTTGCAGGTTTGGGTATTGTCGGCTTAGCTGTCGGTTTCGCTGCTCAATCGACGCTTGCCAACTTTATCGCCGGTATCACTATTTTGCTGGAGCAGTCCTTTCAAGTCGGTGACTGGATTCATATCAATGATACTGAGGGGCGCGTGGTGCTTATTGCCTTGCGCACTACCCATATCCTAACTCGAGACAATATTACTGTTATTATTCCAAACTCTAATGTCGCCTCCTCAGAAGTGATTAACTTAACCTCCAAAAACTTTATACGTTTCGATATTCGCGTGCGTATTGCCTTCGAAGATGATATTGAGATTGCACGCAAAGAGATTTTGCAAGTACTCAGCAATACCGATGCAGTACTCAATCGTCCTGAGACCTCAGCGACCGTGGCCGAAATCGGAGAGTATGGCGTATTTTTTATCGTGCGTTTTTGGGTCAAGCCAGCAGCCGTGGCACGTATACCCAAAATCAAAGAAGTGCTACAAGAAGAGATAAAAATTGCCTTTGATGCGGCCAATATCTCGACGCCTTATCCACATATGCGCCTGCTCATGCCAAAAGACGTCGACTACCCTATCGCGACTAAACCTTTTGCAACCACCACTCAAGTTGTATCAGGAAAGGGATCATTGGCAAAGGATGAGTAGCTGACTTATTTTCATGTATTTAGTTATCGCACCTTAAACCTATCGTACCTTAAACCTATCGCACCTTAAACATAGCCACTTTGAACCATCCTACCGTGAATTATGGTAAAATTACTGGTTAAAACATCTATTTTATTATTTGCCTCTTTTGTCAATTTAGCCCACAGGTATCCGTATGACCGAACAAACCGCAGCTGCACCCTCTTCTACATTGTCGCTTGATCTTATCATTACTTGTGCCGATGGGCTTGAGGCACCGCTGCAGACTGAGCTGACAACTTTCGGTATTGATAGCGAAATCAAGAGTACTGGTCGTCTTGCCGTCACGGGTGATTTACGCGACTTGTATACCATCTGCCTTTGGTCACGTGTGGCTTCGCGGGTATTGATGCTCATCAAACGCAAAAACATCAATGCAGAATACGATGTTGCAGAGCAGCTATATGGTTTGGCAAAATCGGTTAACTGGACTGAGCAGTTTAGCTTAGAGCAAACCTTTGCCATCCGTCTGTCTGTCGATAAGCGCGTTGCCGTCAGCCAGCAGTTTGCCATGCTACGTGTCAAAGACGCCATTGCGGACACCTTCAACGAAGTGTACGACAGCCGTCCGAATGTCGATAGCAAAAACCCAGATTTTTCTATCTTTGCGACCGTCAATGACAAACAGGCCGAGCTGTATTTAGATTTATCAGGGACCAGTTTGCATCGCCGTGGTTATCGCGTGGCTATGACTGAAGCCCCATTAAAAGAAAACTTGGCAGCCGCCCTACTCTATAGCGCTGGTTGGCACAAGAAAAACGATGCAGGCGACGCGCCTTACTATGATGCGTTAATAGACCCAATGTGTGGCTCTGGTACCTTCCTTATCGAAGCGCTACTTATGCATTGTGATTATGCTGTAGGTATCGACAAAGCGGCCAATCAATTTGGCTTCTATGAGTGGCAGCATCATGACGAGACGCTATGGCAGGAGATGATCGAGGATGCACAGACACGTTTTCGCGAAGCATTAGAGATTGCCATTGAGCAACCAGATACGCTGCCGCTTGTGTTGGGTTTTGATGCTGATAATGGCGCGATTATCGCAACCGAAAAAAACCTCATCGCGGCAGGACTTCAAGATTTGCTTCCGCTACTAGACATCGAACAGCGTGCGCTTGATCAACTTGGTAGTGCCCTAAAACCGCTCGTGGATGACGGTCGATTGAGTAATCCTTTAATCATTACCAACCCGCCTTATGGTGAGCGTTTGGGTGATGAAGAAATGATTAAGCCACTGTATCAAGCCATTGGCCTGATTGTACAAGACAGCTTTGCTGGCAGCGGTATCGATCCAATGCTTGGCATATTGGCTGCTCGTGTCGAGCAAGTAGATATCCTACCGATTAAAGAACCAAAAACGTTACGCTGTCATAATGGCGCGATCACCGTCTATTTCCGCTACGGAACGCTTATCGCTGGACAGACAGGCAATCTTGTCAGCCGTTTTGAGAAGCGTGAGATCGACGTAGAAGACGGACAAGACTTTATTAATCGTCTACAAAAAAACCTGACCAAGCTTAAGAAACTGGCGAAAAAAGACAATGTCAGTAACATTCGTGTCTATGACGCCGATTTGCCTGACTTTAAGGTTGCTATCGATTTATACGGCGATTATGCCCACGTGCAAGAGTATGCACCGCCTAAGACTATTCCACCTCAAACAGCCAAAAAACGCTTTAATCTAGCGCTGATGGGTATCCGTGAAGTGTTTGATATTAATCGTGAGCAAATCTTTATCAAAACGCGTGCCCGTCAGTCTGGTAACGATCAGTACAGTAAACAGAACACCACAGAAAAACGCGGCAAGTTTCATGTCGCCCGCGAAGATGGGGCGTATTTTTATGTCAACTTTACCGACTATCTCGATACGGGGCTTTTCATTGATCACCGTAATATGCGCGCACGGATCAAAGACAACAGCCGCGGTAAATCTGTACTTAACCTGTTTGCTTATACTTGTACCGCCAGTGTGCATGCAGCGCTTGCTGGTGCCAAAAAAGTCACGAGCGTTGATTTGTCACAGAACTACCTAGATTGGGGCAAACAAAACTTTGCCTTGAACGGTCTAGACGTCAGCCGCAATAAATATCAATTCGTTGCCGCCGATATTTTTGAGTGGATCAAGGACAACACCGAACAGTTCGACATTATCTTTATTGATCCACCGACGTTCTCAAACTCGAAGAAGTTCCAAGGAACCTTTGATGTGCAGCGTGATCATGCAGCTCTGATCAATCGGGCCATGAACCGCTTAACCTCTGATGGCGTGTTGTATTTTTCTAATAATTTTACCCGCTTTGAGCTAGATGAGCAGCTGACCCAGCGCTACGATATCGTCAATATTACCCAAAAGACGATCGGCTTTGATTTTAATATCAAAAAGCCTATTCATCAAAGCTTTGAGATTCGTCATCGTCAGAGTCTATAGATAAGCATTTATGGGTGAGCACTGCTGCTATACTGGCAAATGCCATGAACAAGGTAGCTATAATGAGTAACGTAACTGCCTGAAACTTAAGTTTTTTGGCCAATGTATATGAAATATAACCATGACCCAATCGGCTTTGATTGGGTCATTTTTTGTTGTTATGATAGAGCATTACTAGGCGATGGATTTGCGCAGTGATAGCGTAAGCATCGCCTTTTATGTCATTAAATCTCTAACGTCTAATAACAAGGATAACACCATGGCTCTATCACTTAACAAAGGCGGTAACTTATCGCTAACGAAAACTGATCCAAATTTGACCAAGCTACTAATCGGTCTAGGCTGGGATGAGCGCGCCACCTCTGGTGCTGAGTTTGATCTGGATGCCAGTGTATTTTTGCTAAATGGTGCAGGTAAAGTGCGCGGCGACCATGATTTTATCTTCTATAATCAGCTGAAATCTGATAATGGCGCGGTCGAGCACACGGGTGACAACCGTACTGGCGAAGGCGATGGTGATGATGAAGTTATCAAAGTAAACTTAACCCAAGTACCTGCTGACGTTGATAAAGTAGTCGTGACGGTGACTATCCATGACGCTGCTACTCGCAACCAAAACTTCGGTCAGGTAGCCAATGCCTTTATCCGCGTTGTTAACGAAGAAACCGGTACTGAAGTGGTACGTTTTGATCTAGCAGAAGATTACTCTGTTGAGACAGCCATGGTATTCGGTGAAGTATATCGCCATAACGGTGAATGGAAGTTCCGCGCGGTAGGTCAAGGTTATTCAGGTGGCTTACAGGCGATGTGTCATCAGTACGGCGTTGATATCTAGAGCCTTATTTTTATTGGCATTTGGCCTATCAGCCATTCCGATTATCACGTCCAAGATATCAAGCGACCATCGTTGCAAATAGTCACAATTTTTAATGCCCCAATGACTAGCAATGCTTTACGTTTCGTTTAAAATTATGCATAAAAAGTGGTTAGCAATAACCACTTTTTTGCGGCTTGTGTCTATAATAGACCAGCTTTACGCAACCAGATAGGATGTGTCATGAGACATTTTTATTTAGATATTATCTTCACAATCATTGCCTTAGCAATAGCGGCATGGTGGGGATATTCACATGGCGGTATGGGTGGGATGATAACCACGCTATCGATTACCGCTATTTTGGCCGTCATGGAGATTTCGTTATCTTTTGATAACGCGGTGGTCAACGCTTCAGTCCTTAAGGGCTGGGACGAATTTTGGAAAAAGATATTTTTAACCGTGGGTATTTTAATTGCGGTATTCGGTATGCGCTTGGTCTTCCCTATTGTCATCGTTGCGGTTACCGCTGACCTTGGTATGATGCAAGTGATCGATTTGGCCTTGAACAATCCTCAAGAATACTCAGCCAGATTGATGGCGCACCATGCTGAAATCTCAGCCTTTGGTGGTATTTTCTTACTATTGGTTTTCTTGAACTTTATTTTTGATGACAAAGATGTCCATTGGTTTGACTGGCTTGAGAGCCGTTTGGTCAAGCTAGGCAAAGTCGATGCGATGAGCGTATTTGTTGCGCTTATCGTCTTAATGATTGCGGTATCATGGGCCAGTGCAGAGCAGTCAAGTGCTGTGCTCGTTGCTGGCGTTTGGGGCATTCTAGTATACCTTGGTGTACAGGTTGTCTCTGGTATGCTAGAAGGTGACCTCGAAGAAGACTTAGAAAACGAAGGAAGTGGCGCAGCCGCAACCAGCGCTATCATGAAAGGCGGTATCATTGGTTTCTTATACTTAGAAATCCTCGATGCTTCATTCAGTTTCGATGGTGTGATTGGCGCATTTGCCATTACCAATGATGTCATTGTTATCATGCTTGGTCTTGCCATTGGTGCGATGTTCGTACGTTCGATGACTATCTTCTTGGTAGACAAAGGCACGCTTGATGAGTTTATTTATCTTGAGCATGGCGCACATTACGCCATCGGTGCCTTAGCCATCATTATGCTGTTGTCAGTGAAGTTCCATGTACCAGAAATTATTACTGGTCTTATCGGTATTGCCTTTATTGGTTTTGCATTATGGGCGTCGCTGAAACATCGTAAAGCGGAAGCAGCAAGGCTTAATTAGCACCTGTTGTTCGCATGATGCTGTATAGCTTTGAGCAGGTCGTATCATCAGATATGGCCTGCTTTTTTGCGTTATAATGGCAGGCATGAGTCACACAGCGAATCCTTACCTATCGCTAAAATACATGCGTATTTTGCTTCACATACAATTTTTTCATCACTACTATACGTTATTCGGTTAGAATCTTCGTCCTTTAATTGCTCACCAAAAATGAGACCCTTCAAGCACTATGCAACAGATTCTTGATGATATTGCCGCACAGATGGCACTTGAAACCGATCGTGGAAAAGTAGCGGACTATATCCCGCAACTGGCCCATGTAGATCCAAACCAGTTTGGTATTGCAGTAGCGACACCTGACGGAAAGATGTATACAGCGGGCAATGCGAGCACTCTGTTTTCGATCCAAAGTATCTCCAAGATATTTACTCTAACCATCGCACTTGGCAAATTGGGCGATGGGCTTTGGACACACGTTGGTCGTGAACCCTCAGGTGATCCTTTCAACTCAATCGTCATGCTAGAACATGAAACTGGTCGACCGCGCAATCCATTCATCAATGCTGGTGCCATTGCGGTGGTGGATGCGATCATGATGGGTCACGAACCTAAAGAAACCTTGGGTGAGATCCTACAGTTTGTGCACTTTATTACGGACGATGAGTCCATCCGTTTTGACCACAAAGTGGCAGCGTCTGAGATGGCGCACAAAGACCGCAACGCCTCGCTTGCGTACTTTATGAAATCCTTTGGTCGTCTCAAGCACGATGTAGATAAGGTGTTGGGGGTTTATTTTCATCAATGCTCGATTGAGATGAATTGCCAGCAATTAGCCAGCGCTGGTCTGTACTTGGTCTCCAACGGGGTTGATAAGCACTCAGGGGTACGTGTAATTAACGAGCACCGCGCAAGAAGGATTAACTCGCTAATGATGATGTGCGGTCATTACGATGGGTCTGGTGAGTTTGCCTATCGCGTCGGTTTGCCTGGTAAAAGTGGGGTTGGTGGCGGTATTTTGACCATAGCTCCCGGCAAAGGCTCTATCGCTGTCTGGTCGCTAGGGCTGGATCATATCGGAAACTCCAAGCTTGGGTTGAAAGCATTAGAGCTGTTTGTACAAGAAACAGGCTGGTCGGTTTTTGCCGAATAAAACCTTTATCTAAATACTTTTATTAATGGATTATTCAGTACAATATTACGTTTAAATTTTATTGAGTTGTCAAGCTTATAGCGGGTCGTACCAACATATCCGGTACGACCCGCTTTTTTTGGTTATGTCTTTGCAACTTAGGGTAGGTTTCTCTTCATTCTATGGCTTAATCCAAAGGAAACAGTCATTAAATAATTTACCTTTGCATAACAATACGTTAACCACTATTGCTAAGATGATTAAAAAGTATCAAAAATGCAGGGTTATTATGTCGCTTAGTAAGCATATAGTAAGCGCACAAAATACGCCTTGCTTAGTGAGCAAACGCTTAGTATAGTAAAACGTAATGATATGCAGAACGTGGTATACAGCTAGGTTCTTTACCAGTTGCCCTTTCATATCAGTCACTGCACAACTTTTAATTTATTTTTTCGACCCAATCCACTTAATTATTAATCCAAAGGGTATTTGTATGGCTATTAGCTTAACAAAAGGCGGCAACGTAAACTTATCAAAAGAAGCACCAGGTTTAACCAACATCACAGTTGGTTTAGGCTGGGGTCCACGCGCAACTGACGGTCAAGAGTTTGATTTGGACGCTATTGCCTTCTTAATCAACGAAGCAGGCAAAGTCCGTAACGATCAAGATTTTATCTTTTTTAATAACCTAAAGTCAGACAATGGCGCCGTTGAGCACACTGGTGATAACCGTACTGGCGAAGGCGATGGCGATGACGAAAAAATCAAAATAAATCTTGCGAGCATCCCAGCTGATGTAAACAAAGTTGCCATTTGTGCCATCATCTATGAAGGCCAAGCACGTAACCAAAACTTCGGTCAAGTTGGCGATGCTTATATCCGTGTTGTAAATGATAATGGTCAATCTGAAATCGCCCGTTACGACCTATCAGAAGATGGCAGCACTGAAACGGCTATGATCTTTGGTGAGCTATATCGTCATAACGGTGACTGGAAATTCCGTGCCGTCGGTCAAGGTTTCAGCGGTGGTCTTGGACCATTAGCAGCGTCTTACGGCGTAAACGTGTAACGTTAAATTGACGTAAATATCTAGCGAGCCAAGCGTTGCTATCAGTTTTCTGATAGCAACGCCTATGAGCCATCAAGTGTGCCCTTTTAACGCATTTGATGGCTTTAAATTTAATAGGCTCATCAATATAAAAACGCTAACACATAGGTCTATCCCCCCCACATTAAGAGCACCTATCAAAGATATCAGAATAAGGATTTGCACCCCATGGCCGCAACATTCAGTTTAATCGGTACTATTGAGCCTTTTTTGCATTGTAATCTCAAAAAAGGTGATTCAATTTATTGTGAAGCCAATGCAATGGTAATGATGGAGTCTAACCTTGAGCTAAAAGGTAAGCTACAAGGTGGACTGATGCAATCGCTTATGCGCCGCTTTGCCAATGATGAATCGTTATTTCAACAGCAGATTGAAGCAGTCCATGGCGAAGGCGACTGTTTGCTTGCCCCCACACTAGATGGCGATATGCAAATCATCGAGGTGGGATCACAGCAATATACCTTGAGTGATGGTGCTTTTGTCGCGGCGCAAACTGGCGTTGATATCAGAGCCAATATTCAGCGTAATCTGGGCGGTGCGGTATTCGGTGATACTGGTGGCTTTATGGTCATGCAGACGCAAGGAAAAGGTCAGGTTGTGGTATCTGGTTTTGGCTCATTGTTTGAGATTGAGGTCACCCCAGACAAAGATGTCATTATTGATAATGGTCATGTGGTTTGCTGGGATTCAAATCTCGATTATAAACTGTCCGTCTCGACCAGCAAGAAAAAAGGCATCATGAGTAATATCATCAACTCGGTCACCAGTGGCGAGGGTATGGTTCTGAACTTCTCAGGAAGCGGTAAAGTCATTATTTGCTCGCGCAATCGTGACAGCTATCAAGGTTGGCTGCAAAGTGTCTTAGGAACGAGCTCAGGTGGACGCGGCGGCGGCGGTGGTTTTTTAGATAATATCTTATAGCGTTTTTTAGAACTATGTTTAAGCAGTTTTACTCACAATTATTATAAGGATACTCACATGGCAGTTAGTCTACAAAAGGGACAGAAGATCTCCCTAAGCAAAGAAGCAGGCGGCGAGCTGACTCAAGTCAAATTAGGTCTAGGTTGGGATGTCGCTCAAAATCCACAAGACAAAAAAGGTGGCTTTTTAGGTAAATTATTCGGCGGTGGTAGCGGCGGCGATTCTATCGATTTGGATGCTTCGTGCATTATGTTTGACGCAAACAAACAAGCGGTCGATGCTATCTGGTTCAGTCAGCTTAAATCAAAAGATGGCAGTATCGTGCATACAGGCGACAACCGTACTGGCGACGGTGATGGTGATGATGAAGTCATCGACGTTGATCTCTCAAGAGTCCCAGCCAACGTGACTTCACTAGTGTTTACGGTCAATAGCTTTACGGGTCAGACATTTGAGACCGTCGAAAACGCGTTTTGCCGTATCGTTAATGCCAATAACAACAGCGAAGTAGCTCGCTACAACTTATCGGCACAAGGTGGACATACTGCTATGGTGATGGCAAAAGTCTATCGGCATAACAATGAATGGAAAATGCACGCTATTGGCGAGACTGCGTCTGGTCGCACTTTCCATGATTTAATGCCTGCAATTACGCCGCACGCATAACTGAGTTGAGCCTTTAACTGGAGTATTACTAATCCAGTTGAATAATTTATTTCAAAAAAGAGCGGCCCATCTATCAATAGATGGGCCGCTCTTTTTATCAATGGGCTTTTACACTATAGTCAATCCTAAATAAAACAGATACATTATATATCAA
>NZ_DDNS01000009.1:6323-7400 GCF_002341255.1 Psychrobacter sp. UBA2514 | reverse complement strand
TTTTTATACTGAATTCACTATAAAAGAGTATTATTAACGCTGTTATTTGCGCCCACGCTTCCAGCTAAATCCCCAGTTAAAGGCTTTGTCCATCTCCTGATGCCCTTTAAAATACTGATTAATACGCTCGACATTGATACTGCCTTGCTGATTGACCAAACGCGCGATGGCACACATCGGCAAGTTACTAGCCCCTTCTGTTAAACGGGTCTCAATCGGTGACTGATCGGGTACATGAATGGTCACGACGCCATCGGTTTTTTCCCAGTTTGGCGCGCCCTCATAAATAAAGGCAAAGATAAATACCTCCTCAATCTGTGACCACTGCTTACCATTGATATCAAGCCACTCACCGCCACTCACCTGCCCCGTTCTATCATCGGCTCGCAGGCATACATAAGGCGCTGATTGCAGGCTACCAAAGCGATTACCCAGTGCTTGAATCAGGGTTTTTTCGCCGTTTTTTAGATGAATCATCGCGCCAACATCTAGATCGATACCGCTTGATTGATGCTGTTTGAACAGATCACCCAATAGGCCTTTCTTGGGTGCTGACTTATTACCATCTGAACGTTGGTTCCAGTCTAAGTTCACTGAGATTTTGCCAAAATCATCGCGCTTTTTCAGATTGATGCTGGACTGATTTTTGGTTAAAGTGATTTTGTTTAGGTTGACCGACGGGGTCGCAGGAATCGGTGGCGGAGTACTCGCTTGAGAGGTATTGTCTGCTTTTTGCGTATTAATCAGCTGAGCCTGATTTTGCGTTGTATTTTGGGGTGCTGGCGCATCATCAGCAATCTCAACGCCAAAGTGCTCCGACAACGGTTTTAGGCCGCCATTAAATCCTTGCGCGATAAAGCGAAACTTCCAGTTGCCTTGTCTGCGATAACACTCCGCCAAAATAATGGCTTTTTCATTACGCCCAGCACTGCTCAGCTGACAAGTCATCAATACCTGACTGCCTTGTAGTACCTGAATATCGACATCGCCGACTTGTGCCAGCGTTTGCTCGCTAGAGAATGCCAAAGCGATTTTTTCAATACTCGCAGGCTGCGCGGGCAAATTGATATCAAAAAA
>NZ_DDNS01000009.1:948-6222 GCF_002341255.1 Psychrobacter sp. UBA2514 | reverse complement strand
GCGGGCAAATTGATATCAAAAAATCCGTCACTGTCGTGACCACGAAAACTAACATTGCCATCATCGCTACGTTTCTGACCATAAAATATCATGTCACCATCGCCGCGTACTTTGCCATCAGTCGTCAGACGATAAGCGGCGCAATCAATGGCGTTTTGGCTTAAGATGCGGACACTAATATTATCAGTTGGTAATGGTGCATTGGCACCTGCGATCAGTTGCTGAGGTTGATTCATCATACGTCCTTTAGATTCTTTATTATGTTGTCGTTGTTGTCATTGGCATGCTCACTATCGTCATATAGTAGCATGAATATTATGAACATTTTAAACCGACCAACCGCGCTACTAGCTACAAGATCACTCTTACAAATCCTTTTGCCTATTTCATCAGGGGCATTTATAACCTGTGCCATTTGTATATAATATATGCTGCTGAATGATCAAATTTTGACTATACTGCCGCCAGTTTTCAATAACCGTATCCACTCATCCAACTCCCTACATATGATAATAACGCTGAGAGAATTATGACTAACCTTGCTAACGATAGCGTCCACTCCACATCAATAGCTGCTTGGTTAGCTGAGGGTCAATCCAGCCAGCGCGATATGTTAGAGAGCTTACAGAACTTAAAAAGCAAATCTAGCACCCCTTTTAATATTATTGCCTCACACCGTCATAACCGACCTGAGATTTTTGAATTTGCTGATAGGGTCTATCGCGAACCATATCCAGAAAAAGCAGCCATAGAGGATGAGGCACAAGAGACAACTGAGCCTGTTATACCTCGCTGGCAATTCGTCTTGGAACACGCCAAAGAGCACAACGTCAAAGTATTATTAACGGGGCGCAATGGGGTCGATTATGAAGCGCATCGTGAGGCGTTTGATGCCGCTGGTATTCGTTTGCTTACAGGCGCAACCAGCGTAGCAGCACTAGAGTCGATCGAAGATAAGTTTGCCTTTATGCAGCAGTGTCACCAACACAATATCCCTGTCGCTGATGCTTGGCGCTTTGATAATGTGACAGAGCTGGAAGCATTACTTGCCGAACACGGTCATCAGCCCCTATGTGTCAAACCAGTTGTTGGTATTTTTGCTCAAGGATTTTGGCGCTTGGACTCAGGTAAAGAACCTGATGAACACTACGATAGTTTTGAGCATTTGTACTTTACCGAAGAGAAAAAAATCAATACCGCGCAGTTTATCAATGCGTATACCAACAGTCTAATGGTACGTGAGCGCCCTATTCCTATGCTGCTTATGCCTTATCTATCAGGGCAGGAATACTCTATCGATGTGGTCTGCGAATACGGTGAGGTCTTGGCCGCCGTCACGCGTTATAAAACCGGCAAAATCCAGCATATTGGCTATGAGCAATCCGTCATGGATGTGGTGATTCCATTGATTAAAGCCTTTGGCTGTGACGGTATCGTCAGTGTGCAGACCAAAGCTGATGATGACGGTCAGCACCGTGTGCTTGAGATCAATAGCCGCCCGTCTGGTGGTATTGGTTACACAACGCATAGCGATGTGGATTTGACACAGGTCGGATTTGGCTATTGGCTTGGCTTGACCGATAAGCCACAATTGACTGATATCATACAGCAAATAACGCCCTGTCAAGTACGCTCTATTATGGTCAGCGTGAAAATTGAAGATACTGCTGAATAAGTAAAAATAAGCAGGCAACATAAAGAACGACTGACAACCGAGTATATATCCAATAAAAGGTAGACGATGACAGCACAGACCACACTCGTGTTAGGCGCTAATGCTGTTATCGCAGACGTGCGCTGCTCGGTCGCATTTTCTAGCACTTCTCCGCTTAAGTTTGGACAGCAGCTTGGGCTACTTTGGTTGCCATTAGATGCCAATCGTCAGGCTGTTTGTAGCCCTGCTTATTTACATGAGCCCAAAGACTGGGCAACGATAGATGATGCCAATAACCCAAGCAAATGGCAGCTTAATCTACCCAAATTGTTTGAGCAACAAGGTGTGCATTTTTTACAGCTGATTGCTTATGCTTACGATGAGCCTAGCCTGAACTTGCCTGCGGTTGAGCTAAGCAATGTTTGCTTAACACTGAATGATGGCGCACTTCGCTACGACTTTACAGCGCGCGAACGCCACGTCAAAGCTGCGATTATATTAGAGATATATCAGCGGAATGGACAGTTTAAATGTCGGGCGCTTGACGAAGCTTCGACCCAAGGTTTGACGAGTCTTGAGCAGCGAGTACAAGTCAGTCTTGATGTTCGTCCACCCAACACACATGCACGTATCCAAGCAGCACAGCAACAGCAAGCCTGCCCTCACAATGAAATGCGTCCGCCTCGTCACGTGCAGGCAGGTGAGACATGGACAGGGACGGCGTTTGCCATTGATCCGCACCACTTGCTCACCTGCTATCATGTGATTGAGTCCGCTCAAATGATTGGCATACGCCAGCAAGGTCAGCCTGATCGCGAGGCACAAGTCGTGCTCAGTGATATCGGTAGCGACTCCGCTATTATCAGAGTCAGTGACCCCCTGCCCAGCCATATACCATTGGCACAGCAATGCAGTGACATATTGGGTGAGACCATTACTACATTAGGATTTCCATTATCAGGGCTAAGCAGTCAACTACAAGTCACACAAGGCTGTATCTCAGGGCTAACGGGCTTAAACGATGATATTCGTTATCTTCAGTTTACCGCACCCATTCAGCCTGGCTCTAGTGGTAGTCCTTTACTACTACCAACCGGTGAGGTCATCGGCATGGTGACTGCCAGTCTCGTTCATGAACACGCCCAAAACATGAACTATGCGGTGAAATTTCAGTTATTATCTGCCTTAATTGCGAGCGCTGGGATCAGTTTGGAGAGTAAGGCTGATTCGTCAAGCGCCACGCTTCTGACCACGCCGCAACTGAGCAAGCAAAGTCGCAGTGCATTATGGCTGGTAGGCTGTCAGGGTTAACGACATACTACAATGATAAGATCAAAAGAAAAACGGTATTAATCAAGGACTGTTATATCAATGAAACTCAACAACATAGCCGTTCTTATCGATGCCGATAATGCTTCAGCTAATAACATTAATTATATTTTACGTAAGATAGAGAGTATCGGTAATGTTACTTGCAAAAAAGTCTATGGTGACTGGGGCAATGTACATATTCAAGGTTGGCAAGAAGCACTCTTAAAACACGCTATCGACCCAATACAACATTTCGCCTATGCTAAAGGTAAAAATACGACTGATATTGGTCTAGTTATTGAAGCTATGGACTTATTACATAGTGGTCATTATGACGGTTTTTGCTTAGTATCTAGTGATAGTGACTTCACTGCTTTGGCGTTACGCATACGAAAAAATGGTATCAAAGTCTTTGGTTTCGGTAAAAAGCAGACCGTTAAAGCATTCACACAAGCCTGTGACAGTTTTTACTACGTGGAGGATCTAGTACCTTTACCAAAAGCACTGCCCATTAGCGAGCACAAAGACACGCCTAGCTTTGATACTAAGACAAAACCATTGCTGCCTGTCGCCGAATCCAAAACATCACCCGAAAAATGGACAACCAAAGCACTTCAAAAGCAGACACATCTTATTAGCATATTAAACAAGCTGATAAAAGAAGACCCAAATTCTGCCAAAGGCTGGTCAAATTTATCTTATCTTGCCAGCCAGATTAAACAACACCATACAAATATCAAGTTAGATAGATATGGCTATGCAAAGTTTTCAGAATTAATTATAGCAATGGCGTTATATGACATCCGTACTGTGAACAAAGTCATTTCTATTAAACTAAAAAATGGTACATTGCCAATGTCCAGTGTAGCACCAAACGGCAATGTCACGTCAACATGGAATGAGAGTCGCCTAAAATGTGATACAAAATTATTAAATAGTCTGCGTGCTTCCATTATCGATCACCCGAAAGCCGACCACGAGCGCTGGGTGAATTTCGGTTTGATTGGCAACGCCATAAAAACACACTACCCAAATTTCGATCCTAAAAATTACGGTTATGCCAGACTCTCTAGCATGATTAGAAATATCGGAATATTTGAAACCAAAACGGTAAACTCTACGCTCTATGTACGTCATAAAGCTAAGTAAACACTAGCAACAAACAAAATCTGATAATACATAGGACAACAAGAAATAATGAATGATACAAATCAAGATATAACTTCTAACAAAACCTATAAACGCAGCATCACCCTACCTCGCGGCACCCTTGATCTGACCTATCAGACCAACTCAATGGCTAACAAAAATAGCCTGAAACAAAACGACAGTTATCAATTAGAAGATCTGCTTGGTTTTGCTCAGCGTATTAATCCAAAACGGGCGTTTTTGTTTGTCTCCAAAGTATTGGGCCGTCATATCCCCGTGGCACCCAGAACGATGCGAAATGCGTTTACTGACTTGGCCAATTTAGTTCCTAGCGATTTGCCCAAGCCAATTTTAGTTATTGGTATGGCAGAGACCGCTGTTGGTCTATCCGCTGGCGTGCATCAAGCGCTACAAACACGTTATCCAAATGCGTTATTGCTAAACTCTACGCGTCACACACAGCATAGTGACAATAACTCCGAAGCGTTATTAACAACGTTTAATGAAGATCACAGTCATGCCAGCCAGCATTTAATTTATCAAAGTACAGATAGCGTCACGCAAGAGCAGCTGCTTACCAGCAAAACGCTGATTATGGTCGATGATGAAGCTTCAACAGGCAACACTTGTGTCAATGTCGTCACGGCTTTACGTGCTGCAGGGCTCACTCAGCTAGAGCAAGTACATCTAACGACTTTGGTTGATTGGTCATTGGATCAAGAAAATACAAACCAGCAGACAGATGATATTATGCCTGCGCGTATGGCAGATCGCTTAACTGGTATTGAGTTTCATCGCCATCACTTACTGTCTGGCGCATGGCAATGGACAGACGCGCCCAACCCAGAGCCTATCACCATGCCATCGGTTGATACCACTGCCGCTGGTAGTCAAGCGCTTGGATTTACAGGTAACTGGGGACGTTTTCCCACATTAAATAGCACAGATGGCTTTAATAACTATCTTTCGAGCTTTCAGGCTGCATTTGCAAGCTTCCATAGTCAAGACAGCTTTGATGTCACTCAATTGCCAAAAAAAATATTGGTGTTGGGTAGCAATGAGTTTGTTTGGTTGCCGTTTTTGTTGGCGGAATGGCTTGAGACAACATCTCAAAACCTCAAAGCTGACACAAATGCTATCGTGAAATTTAGTGCATTAAC
>NZ_DDNS01000009.1:0-812 GCF_002341255.1 Psychrobacter sp. UBA2514 | reverse complement strand
ATTGCGCTTGGCGGCGCCATTACTACGATGCTGAGCTTTCATGATAATTATGGGCTTGGCATGACCAACTTTGCTTATAATGTTGACCCTGACGAGTGGGACTTGATTGTATTATGTGTAGAAACACCAACGGATAGCGTGGATGCGATGTGGAAAGGTTTGGATAATGTGGTGGTGGTAAGTCCGACAATTCAAACCATTCTTTAACTTTCATACTTACTGTTTATGGACGACGTCATGACTATCCCATTTTTCAAGCCCAGCGCCGATATTATCAAACCCTATGCCTTAATGGATTTGGACGATACACTTTTTCAAACCCAGCGCAAGATTGATGCTTGGCAAGTCCCGACTGCAGAGCCAGAACACTTAATTTGTGCGACAGTCAATAAGCAAAACGAGCCCCTAAGCTTTATGAGTCAGCGCCAAGCGACTTTTTTTAATTGGCTACTCAATAGCACTGAATTAATCGTAGTAACAGCACGTGACCGCAGTGAGATCGAACGCGTGAAACTGCCATTCGACAGTTGGCAAGTATTGACCCATGGTGCCATTATTTTAACGGCTGATGGGCAGTTACTAAGCGCGTGGCAGCAACATATGCATAGCAAGCTTGCACCGTTGCAAGATAAGTTAAACCAACTAAGCGAGCTGTTTGCTAGTCATAGCAAAAATGAGCAGAGTCATTTGGTATTTACGCCGCATGTCGATAGCTTTAACAATGGGTCTGTAAATGAAGAATTAACGATTTATCTAGCGATCAAACACGCGCAAAAAGACCATCAAGCATTAGTTGAACTGGCCAAAAAACT
>NZ_DDNS01000033.1:41241-74045 GCF_002341255.1 Psychrobacter sp. UBA2514 | reverse complement strand
ATTCAAGTCCTCACTAGGGTACCAACTTATTCCCATTATGGGTCTTATGCTAGATGGTTCGAGAACAAAAAAGTGCCATGTCGGTTGTGATACATTTTAGATGACTTATAGATAAACTACCTCAAAAACACAGCCTAATTATGAGCTGTGTTATAATTTGCCATTATAACACCAGCACATTGCTATCATCTCTCATTTATCTTTTATCCATTAAGACCTTTTTATGTCCAAAACTACTTTTGATGCTCAAGCCATTTCTAACAGTTTACGTACAGCCAAACACCAACCGCGTAAGCGCTTTGGTCAAAACTTCTTGCATGATACCAGCGTGATTCGCGAAATCGTGGAAAGCATTCGTCTCGAGCGCGATGACAATTTGATTGAGATTGGGCCTGGTATGGGCGCATTGACCGAGCCTTTATTGGCAGAAGTGGATGCGATGACAGTGGTTGAGCTAGATCGCGATTTGGCAGACAGCTTGCGCATTCGTATTGGTGCCAATAGCCATCCAAATTTTACGATTATCAAAGATAACGCCATGCATGTGGACTATCGTGAGCTTTACAGCGAGGAGCGCGGTAAGCTACGTGTCGTCGGGAACTTACCATATAACATCTCAACGCCTATTTTGTTTCATTTGCTGACCTTTGCCGATGTCATTCAAGACATGCACTTTATGCTACAAAAAGAAGTGGTTGAGCGCATCACAGCCGACGTTGGTAGCAAAACTTACGGTCGTCTGTCTGTGATCATGCAGTATTACTGCGATACCGATTATTTACTGACTGTGCCTCGCGGCGCTTTTAATCCACCGCCCAAAGTCACCAGTGCCGTTTTTCGCCTAACGCCGCATATTGACAAACCGATAGTAGCAGAGGATGAAGCACATTTTGCTATCGTGGTACGTGAGACCTTTAACCATCGTCGCAAGACGCTACGCGCTATCTTCAAAAAATCAACCTTGCTGCCGACGCTGAGTGAGGATGATTTTGCCGCTTGCGGTATCGATCCGCAGGCACGTCCCGAAACCTTAAGCGTTACAGATTTTGTCAATCTAAGCAATCAGGCTCGTCATATAGACGTTTAATGTAAATAATGACCAATTATTATATAAAAATCATAGAGGGATTATGAGTTTTCGCCATCAATATGTTATTGGTGACCTACAAGGTTGCCACGCGGCTTATCTGCAATTACTAAAGACATTAGATTTTGATCCTAATCAAGACAAGTTATGGTTCGCCGGTGATTTGGTAGCGCGTGGTGAGGACTCATTAAATACCTTACGCGACGTCAAAGCGTTGTGTGAGCAGGGCGCTGCAGCAACGGTATTAGGCAATCATGATATCAATTTAATTGCCGTCTGGCGCGGCGCTGCAAAACTCAAGAGCAAAGACAAAACAGCGCCAATTTTTGCAGCCGATGACTGTGATGAATTGCTTGAGTGGTTACGCAGGCAGCCGATATTGGCGTACCCAGATGAGCATACGGTGCTGGTACATGCAGGGATTCCACCACATTGGAGTATTGAGGCAGCAGCAACATATGCAAAAGAGCTAGAATCGCAGCTGCAAGGTAGCTTAGAGCAGCTTGATGAACTACTGCCAAATCTCTATAGTAAAAAAGCCGATAAATGGCATTCAGGCATCGAAGGCTTTACCAAAATGCGAGCAATTGCCAATTACTTTACTCGTATGCGCCTGTGTCAGCAGGATGGTTTGCTTGAGTTTGATTTTAATGCTGGGCTAGATGAGCCTATGCCAACCGATTTTTTACCATGGTTTGAGTGGCAAGTACCGCGCACGCGTAAGATACTATTTGGTCACTGGGCCGCGCTACAAGGCGAGATTGATTTACCACATGCGCGTGCACTCGATGGTGGGTGTGTATGGGGCAACTGTCTGTTGGCGTATCGTCTCAGCGACGGCAAGGTAATAGCCTCAAGTGCACAGTGCCCGAGTTCATAACGTAGGCTACAAATACCCGGACTACAAATACCTTGGTATAAAAGCCTAAATAATCTTTTTAAATAGGTCCACAAATGCCGTCTGTTTCAAGTGGGCTATTGATCAATTAACAGCCCTGTTTTAATGGTTCAACTGAGATATACTGAGATGATTAACATTGAGTTATGCTCAAATGATTAATAAGGTGTCTAACTGAGTCATTAAGGAATAACGTCGTACCTGAATAATAGGACAGCGGCGGTTGACGCGACCAGTAGCCCAAGAAATATAAATAATAAGATATTATCTTGAGTTAACTTTTCTTCAAGCTCAGAGTAACCTAAGTCATCAAAGGTGATGTAGTTTGTGTCATGACTGATGTTAGAGTAGTCGAACTTCCTCACACATTCAATAAAGTATTCAATAAACCAGTATGGCCAGTGTTCTGGTTTGAATGGTGAGATCTCTCCTAACTGCGCATGATCAGACAGTCTATGCCAATTGCTGGCGCTTAAGTTAAGACTGTGCATACGCCAATCTTCAAAGCGGCATTGACTGACCTGCTCAACAGCAACGACGTCTACTTTTTTATGGTTCCTATCTTTAAATATTCTTTGCATAAGAGAAAATACAACGTCTTTTGCGCCTTCTAAGCATTGAAGGAAGCTTTTTTCATCATTGCATAGAAAACCTGCAATTTTATTATTTTTATTGTAGACATGCGAGTGTCTTTGGATATGCTCAAATACAGATCTATCGGTGGTATTAACTCTACTAACATAGATGAGTCTTACAAGGGAGGTTGATGCAACGTCCTTCATAGATTCTTCCAGTTTGCTATGACTGGCTATATTCATTCTTGTCCTCGTTTAGTAATCTATCCCAATATCTTATTGAGCCCGCTCCTCATTATTTTAGATGATTTTTGAATCCTAAGTTTGTTGAGCTGTGCGAGAGTTTTGCTTCTACGCCCATATTTTCAAGATTAAGGGGTAAAAGCTTTAGCTAAGTTGTGTGAGTGCTTCAGGCCTTGTACCAAATAGTTTTAATCTCAATAATTCACCAAGCATAAAGCCGTCCAAGCGAGCCTTTTAATCAGGCAGCTTTGGCGGCTTTTTAGGTTTTGGCAAAGGTGTTTTGGCATCGCCAGTAGACTTGCCATCAGCATCCGCATGATTTGACTCGTGACCAACAGTATCCTCATTATCGATGGTATTGAGCGTCTTAGTGACTTTGTCATATTGGATATCGTCGGTATAAGGCGTGCTATTTAGATCTTCATCTGCCAGACCATCATCAAGATTGACAACCTTCTTAGGAGAGTTGTGAGGTTGGGTGTGATCGCCTTGTGGTTGACTGTCATAGTATATGTCTGTATTCGCTTCCGCGTTTTTTGCTACTGCTTGCTTAGACTCGGGTAATATTCTGACATCAGACAATCGGCGTACCACATAATTGCTTGGTATGGCTTTTCCATTTTTTTGTGCTGAAGTGTCATCAAATATCATGTGACCTTGACTATCGATGCGTGCATATTTCATTGGCTTGTCGCGTGGCCAGAAAAAGTCAGAAGGATGGCTAATGATATGTCCAAACACTAGCTTTGTGAGACGACTCCATTCAAAGAAACGCACTTCTTTTGAACGTAAAGCAACAAATAACGCCAGAGAAAAACTGACTATCAAGTTGACCATACCAATAAGCGCCACACCCAATATAGAAATCAGAATGAGGCTCCAGCTGATGTCATCAGCAGATATATTGAACAATCCGTGTGCCAAGTTCGCTGATGCAAAAGCAATGTGGCGAATATCAATTGGTAAGCCGAATATGTAGCCGATGGTTGCTGTACTACCTAAGAAAACCCCGAATAAAAAGTTACCCATGATAGCGCCCAAGTTCGCTTCTATAAAGCCGCCTAAGCGCTTAAGCCATGATACAGGCAGTATATATTGTAGTAGTTTATGACGTTGAATACGCGCACCTACTTTGTTATAGACCGCTAAATTGTCGTAATAACCCGCGATCAAACCCGCTAAGAACAAATATACGCCAGCGATAGCCGCATGAGGAAGCGCTAATGAATGAAATGGATCCAAGTCATGGAGTAGATGACCTGCTTTTTCGGTACCAATCATCGGTGCGCCTGTGTACTGTAACCAAGCAAAAGAGATGATAAGTGCAACGGGTATCGCTAACATAACGTTGCCCATGATAGCGATGAACTGAGTACGTAAAATATCAACGACCAACTCTGATAGCTTATTTAACTGATGAGACTTCTTGCCAGAGCCTTCAGATATAGTAGAAGCAATAGCGGCAGCGGTCATGGCTGGCTGCTTGGTAGCGACCGTTCCGCGAATCACGTGAATGAACACAAAGCCCAAGCCATAAATCATACTGTTAATAAATGCTCGACCCATCGGTGCGAGCGCCAATTGGTAAGCCAGTATTTTTATGGTGGCCATAAAGGCAATGACAAAACCGCCAATAGAGGCCTTTTTGAGCATCTTTTGATAGCCAGCCTTATCGGTGCTGATATAGTGTTCACCCACGCGACTGGCATTTTCAGTGACTTTACGTGACAGCAGTTTTGTGTTGTTATCAATCAAATGACCAATGCTATAGCGGCGATTGGCAGTGGTGATCAGGGTCTGGATCAACTCAATGACGGCGCGATCTCTTCTTTGATTGTCGTCTGTGACCAGCTCCGTCAAGATACGCATGCGCTGCAAGCTTTGATCTAAGCGCAGCATCATATTGGTCAAACGAATAGAAATACCTGTTTTGTAGATCCGTTTGCGAATGGTGGCAACAATGTCTTCGCATTGCTCAATCATAACCAGCAGTGGCGCTGGATCAACGGCTTGCTCTGGGGTAATGTCGGTTAAGGTATCAAGCTCGTGCGCTTGTCTATATTGATTAACAAAGAGCACCGCTTCTTGGTTTTGAGCAACAAAAGAAGCAGAGTAGTTGAGCATCTGCGGATAAGCGTCCATCAAATCAGGATGTAAGCCAAGACCGCTGATGCGATAAGACAAAATAATAATCGCATTCAAAATACTGTTCTTTGCTGTAGCAACCAAGTCTAGGTGTTTTTCTTCCACCCTCAGAAGCTGCACGAGTTCGTCCCATTTCTGAGTCTCGATATTGGCAAGCCAGCGCTCATCAGTACGCTTATCAAACAAGTAACCAACCAGTTCAACGACGGAGTCATCTTGAGGGAGTATCGGCAAAAACCGATGTCCGACCAATCGTCTTAAGCTATTAAAGAATCCTTGATCCGACATAATACCTGTATCGGTATATAGCGAGATTTGACGATATTGGATAATCAATTTCAGGACAAAGCTAGAGAGTCCATCGCCGTATTCTGGATGTTGATGGAGAATATCAATAAGGGTTTGAATGTTTTGGTTGGCTAAAGCAGGTTCTTTGTCGCTGACTCGTAGTTCATCGATCAAGCGTTTGAGCACCGCAGGATCGGGCACATCACTTAGGGCTGTAATCTGTTGTAATATGCGTTTTAATTCTGACACGTCGCACCCTTTATTGTGGTTGTTTCAATCGTTTTTATTATTTAACACTGTGCATGATATTGTTAGGAATCATGGCTTTTTATGGCACTTAAGTGACACCTTATCTTGCGCTATTTTAATCGTAACCACGCATCGATAGTGAATTATTTTGTTAGCAGTTATTTTGCCAAAAAAAAGGACAGTCATTGAACTGTCCTTTTTTCATGGTTTTATCGGGTCTTCATAATGAGCATTTAGCTGGCTGGTACATCAAAGTAGTCAAGATCAAAGTTCATCATCGGGTCACTACCAGCTTTGACCATCTGTGCATGCGCATTGATACGTGGCAAGATACGGCCAACGAAATAATCAGCAAGCTTGGCTTTGTTGGTGTAGAACTCACCCTCTTTGCCATTGGCGGCCTCGACCATCAACGCAAACATGTATGAGTAAGCAAGGTAGCCAAACGCATGCATGTAGTCAACCGCGCAGCCATTGATTTCGTTTTTGCGTTCGCCAATATTGTTCAGCACCGTTGTGGTGAGCTCTTCAATCGTATCCGCTGCATCTAAAGTAGCTTGTTTGATACCATGATCCGCTTGCATATTGTTAACAAAATCACGAATCTCACCCAAGAAATGGGTGACATATTTGCCGTTATTTTTTGCCACTTTACGGCCTAACAGATCAAGTGCCTGAATACCGTTGGTACCTTCATAAATCTGCGCAATACGAGTATCACGAACGATTTGCTCCATACCCCATTCGCGGATATAACCATGACCGCCAAATACTTGCTGGCAATCAACCGTGGCTTCTAGTGCTTTGTCGGTTAAGAAGGCTTTGGCAACTGGCGTCAGTAGGGCAACGCGCGCCGCCGCGGCTTGAGCGGCCTCTGGGTCAGTACTAAATTTTTCTTCGTCAAGGTTTTTGGCGACATACATGGCAAAGCAGCGTGACGCTTCGGTGTTGGCTTTGGCGTTCAATAGCATACGGCGTACATCTGCATGGTGGATGATGGCATCAGCAGGTTTTTCTGGGCTTTGGATTTGGGTGTCACTGCGACCCTGACCACGGTCATTGGCGTATAATGCTGCGTTTTGATAAGCCAGCTCAGAGCCACCAAGGCCTTGTAGACCCATGGTCACACGCTCATAGTTCATCATGATAAACATAGAAGATAAGCCAGTGTTTTCTGCGCCAACCATCCAGCCTTTGGCGTTATCAAAGTTCATCACGCAAGTCGCTGAGGCTTTGATACCCATCTTGTGCTCGATAGAGCCAACCGCCAAAGTGTTGCGCTCGCCCAAGCTACCATCTTCATTGACCAAGAATTTTGGCACGACAAACAATGAAATGCCTTTTGAGCCTTCTGGCGCATTGGGGGTTTTTGCCAATACCAAATGAATGATATTGTCAGTGAGGTCATGCTCACCACCAGTGATAAAGATTTTGGTACCAGAGATATTGTAGCTACCATCATCGTTTGGCACGGCTTTGGTTTTGATGATACCCAAATCCGTACCTGCATGTGGCTCAGTCAAGCACATGGTGCCCGACCATTCGCCGTTATACATTTTTTCTAAGTAAGTCTGCTTTTGCTCTTCAGACGCCGCCGCGTTGAGGCAAAGCGTCGCGCCAACGGTTAGGTTAGGGTAGAGGGCAAAGGATTGGTTGGCGGTAAATACCATCTCTTCGGTCAGCATGGTGACCATCTTTGGGAAGCCTTGACCGCCGTATTCAGCGTTACCGCTTAAGCCAACCCAGCCTGATTCAGCATACTGTTTGTACGCGTCTTTAAAACCTGTTGGCGTAGTAACAACGCCGTCACCCTCAAAGGTTGCACCTTCTTCATCACCGCTACGGTTGATAGGCAACAAAACGTTTTTTGACAGTTTTGCCATTTCTTCTAAAATCATATCGACGGTTTCGGTATCGACATGAGCTAGGTTTTCGTTATTTTGCCAAAATTGTGGCGCTTTAAATACATCATTTAATATAAAACGCATGTCATTAAGAGGGGCGTTATAAACAGCCATAAACATTCCTTTGGTTTAAATAGATAAAATTGGAGTTGTTAAGATTATCAACTGTTCTCTTGATGTAACCTTAGCGATTCATGTTCAAAGTTTAACAAATAAGCTTGTAGGCGGGTGTATTTCTTCGTGAATTGTGCGTGCACCAAAAGTTAGCAGCCACTATTGCAGTCATTAAGTAGGTTTTGGACAGAGCAACTACTTATAAAAAGCACGCGACTGGTTGCTATCAACGATCATAATCAGCACAGTAAGACCCATACCGAAAAAATCGGCAACACACCGAAGTATGTTGCCGATAAAAATACGATATAAGAGGGATTTGGGGCTAATTAAAAAGCAAACTGGTCCACATCCATGCTCATGTATGGCTCAACGCCTGTGCTGATACGCTGTACATAGGTCGTGGTACGTGGTAGTAGTTTAGTGAAATAGAACTGAGCCGTTTTAACCTTGGCATCATAGAATGCTTTTTCGCCAGTGCCGTCGGCAATAGCGGTTTGAGCAACCAATGCCATACGCGCCCATAAATAAGCCAAAGTTACATAACCACTAAAGTACATGTAGTCAACCGCAGCAGCGCCAACAGCGTCTGGGTTTTCAGTGGCTTGCATGCCAATACGTGATGTTAGATCACCCCATTCTTTGACATGTTTGGCAAGCGGGCGGATGAACTGACCCATCTCGTCATTGTCTTTGTGCTCTTGGCAGAACGTCTGGATAATTTTGACAAAGTTTGCAAGCAGTTTGCCTTGCGAGCCCAGCACTTTACGTCCAAGAAGATCAAGAGCTTGGATCTCAGTGGTGCCTTCGTATAGGCAAGCAATACGGGTATCACGGACGTTTTGCTCCATGCCCCATTCACTGATAAAGCCATGACCACCATACACTTGGACGCCGTGATTGGCAGCTTCGAGCCCCGTTTCAGTCAAGAATGCTTTAGCAATCGGTGTCAATAGTGACAGCATTTGGTCAGCAAACTTCAGGTCATCGCCTTCGCCTTTGGCAACGGTATCGGCAAAGTGTGAGAGGTAATAAACCAGCGCACGACCACCTTCGGCAAAGGCTTTTTCGGTCAACAGCATGTTGCGAACCGCTGGATGAACGATGATTGGGTCAGCGACTTTTTCTGGCGCTTTGGCACCTGATAGCGCGCGCATCGCTAGGCGGTCTTTTGCGTAAGTCAATGAGCCTTGGAACGCGTACTCTGCTGCGGTCAAACCTTGAACAGCAGTACCGATACGAGCGACGTTCATAAAGGTAAACATGCACTGTAAACCGCGGTTTTCTGGGCCAATCAAGTAGCCTTTTGCACCATCAAAGTTCATCACGCAAGTCGCAGACGCTTTGATACCCATTTTGTGCTCAATAGAGCCACAGACGACGTTGTTGTTTTCGCCAAGGCTGTTGTCTTCATTGACCAACACTTTAGGTACGATAAACAGTGAGATGCCTTTGGTGCCAGCAGGCGCGCCTGGTAGACGGGCTAGAACGATATGAATGATGTTGTCGGTGAGGTCGTGCTCGCCTGCTGAGATGAAGATTTTTTGACCGGTGATGCTATAAGTACCGTCATCATTTGGCTCAGCTTTGGTACGGATAATACCCAAGTCAGAACCCGCATGGGCTTCTGTCAAGCACATGGTGCCTGACCATTCGCCGGTGACCATTTTTTCTAGGTAAGTTTGTTTTTGCTCATCAGTGCCATGGTGCTCGATGGTTTGAATTGCGCCATGCGATAGGCCAGGATACATAGAAAATGACCAGTTAGCCGTACCGACCATCTCATTGATGACCGTTGATAGTGAGAACGGCATGTTTTGACCACCAAACTCTTCTTCAGCAGATAAAGCAGGGAAGCCAAGCTCACAGTACTGCTTATAAGCTTCTTTAAAGCCTTTTGGCGTGGTGACCTTACCATTGTCAAACTTACAGCCTTCTGCATCGCCGCTTTGATTCAGTGGTGACAACTCGTTTTCGGCAAAGCTTGCCGCCATTTCAAATAGGCTGTCCATTAGCTCGCGGTCAGCTTCTTGGAACGCTGGTAATGTTTTATAATGGCTTTCACTATCGAGTAGCTCATGCATCACGAACTGAATATCACGTAAGGGCGCTTTGTATTGCATAACTTCCTGTCCTTTTTAGAATGTAACCGATCATAGCCAACAATGAGCATATGGTCGCACTATCCTCTAGTGCGTTATTCTTACCTAGCCAGTCTGGAAATCTAAATAAATGATAAACAGTGAAGCAGGTCAACCATGCTATCGATTACATAAAATAGTGTTGAAAAGAGTGGTGATTGTCAGAGTCAAAGAAAGATTAAATGTGCTCTAACAAATTCACTATAAAAGATAGGCTTTCATTAGCGATTATACAAGTTTGGTGAAAGCACTGATAAGTCATGAACCTGTCTTGCATCGATTGTGCAATCAACGTTAGGCCTCAATCTGAATCATTAATAACCCTATGAAACATTGACCGATATACAACAGGACAGATCAAAGATTCAGAGTTATATCAGCCAATTTTCATCATAAAAATAACGTTCACATAAAGAAAAACCGCTTCAGAGGCAAAGGCGCCAATAAGCGGTTTTATGATACCCAGAAAACAAGAGCTATTCGGTGGCATACTGTTTGACCAGCATCTCAGTGGCCACATCAGCGGGCACAGGTTTGCCAAACCAATAGCCTTGTCCATTTTTGCAGCCCATATCGAGCAACACATCGCGCTGCTGTTCGGTTTCTATACCTTCTGCCACCACATGCATGTCTAGAGCATCTGCCAAGTCTAGAATGGCTTTTACAATGGCATGCTGAGTACGGTCGGTATCAATTTTTGAGATAAAGCTCTTATCAATTTTGATAAAGTCAAAGGGGTAGTCTTGCAGGTAACTCAAGGATGCATAGCCCGTACCAAAATCATCTAAGGCAAGACGGACGCCCAATTCTTTGAGAGAGTTGAGTTGTTTTCTGACATCATCATGGCGCTGAATCAAAGAGGATTCGGTCACTTCGATATGCAACTGACACGCCGCAATATTGTGCTGTACCAATAGGCCGCTCACCATGTCAAAAAATTCAGGATGACTAAATTCGGCCGCATCGGCATTGATGCAGATATGCTGACAAAACCCTTGCTGTTGCCATTCAGATAACTGATGGGCAATCTTGTTAGCCATCTGTGAAAACAGCTCAAACGAGAGCTTATGGGTCAAAATAGCATCGATAAAATGTTTTGGTTTGAGTAGACCGCGAGTGGGATGTTGCCAGCGAACTAGTGCTTCAAACCCTGTGATAATCCCCGTATCCAATAAGAATTTTGGTTGATAATAGGGTATAAACTGTCCTTCAGCCGATGCTGCTCTCAGATCGGCTTCTAACTGTAGGCTACCTGAAGTGGCTTCCTCAATCGTTTTGTCATACCAACGGATATCATCGCCGCCGTGTTGTTTGACATACTGTAAGGCTTTTTCTGCTTTGCTCAACAGTCCTGTTACCTGAGCATCATTTTTGGGAAAGTAACTGACGCCTACAGAAATATGGCAGTAGATATTTGCATTTGTGGCCGCGTTTCCATTCATTGTGAAGGGTATCTCGCACATCTGCATGAGCGTATCTAATTGATGACGTACCATATTGCCATCTTGACACTCAAACAATAACGCAAAGTCATCCCCGCCAAAGTGGGAAAAGCAGCGTAAATGCTCTAAATGGAGCTCTTTGATACGTTTCACAAACTTCTGTATTAAAGTGTTTATTCCCTCAGATCCCAGCAAGCTTGCCAGATTGCGATAGCGGTCTATATTGAGACGTACAATCACGACTTCTTGATAAGTGTCTAATAAAACGTCACTGGCCTGACTCAAAAACACTTTGCGATTGGGCAATCCAGTGAGTTGATCGTAGTTGAGTAAATGAGCAACCTGCTTTTGATCTTTAACGACGGCAGACATGTCGCGTAGCATACCCACATGAAATACCGTTTGGTCGATACAAATTTTACGATAGGTGATTTGGCAATCGATCGTCTCACCATAGCGATTGGCCATGGAAAAATCCAACTCGTAGAAACCTGACTCTCTTAAATTATCCTTAATCTCTTTTAGGATAAGCTGCTCTTCTTCTGACAAAAATTCAGCCGCGTAAATACCGAGTGGACGACCGACCAAAAAGGATTCTTTATAGCCAATCATAAGCTCATAGCTGGCATTGACAGATAGATAGCGTAAATTACTGTCTAGCACAAAAATAGCATCTTCGATCTGCTCACACAGTTGGGCCATGAGTCGCTGTTTAATCGATACTGGAATGGGGTCAAAGTTGCTCATAATAATGTTTCACAAAAAATAAAGGCTTATAAAAAATAAGTACTGTGATTCAATTTACTAAATTAGAACTAAGATCACTTTTGATTCTACACAATACAAAACAAAAGTTCTATTTTAAAGTGTCTATAAATGATAGTAAATCTCATTAATAATACTGATTTTAACCATACAAAGCGAGTAAAGTAGTCAATGCAACCACGGGTGCTGTCTCTGTACGTAATACCCTACTGCCAATTTGCCAAGGCATAAAACCTACAGATTCGGCTTTTTGACATTCATCGTCACTGAGACCTCCTTCAGGACCAATCAATAGTTCAATATAGGGAGACTCTTGCTTGAGAACTGAGGCCAGTTTCTCGGGTTTTGCAGGTTGTCCAGCTGCTGGCACACTCATCTGCATACGTAGATTTGCAGCGCTACGTAGCACTTGATAATAAGTGTCTTGGCTGAGTATAGAGACGATAGGACTGACCATTGTTGCTGTATTCAACGCATCAGACGCAGGTTGATTCAGCCATTCATTGATAGATAGTGGGGCAAGTATCAGAGGTGGGCGATTCAGGCCGCATTGCTCGCAGGCTGCTATAGCGACTTGCTGCCAGTGAGCCAGTTTTTTCTCGATTTGTGCAGGTTTTAGATTGACCTCGCCATGATGACTACTAAGCAGTTGAATAGCCGTGACGCCAAGCTCGGTTGCTTTTTGTACCGCATAATCCATACGCTCGCCGCGACTCATTACTAAGCCGATTTTACTAATAATAGGCGCCGTACGATCATCCTTTAGATAAGTGAGGAGAGTAGCCGTCGCGTTTTTTTTACTGATTGCTTTTAGCTCTACCTTATATTCACCACCAAATCCATCGAACAAGATACCTTGATCACCGATATTTGCACGCAGCACTCGGCACCAATGATGGACGATGCTGTCTGGCAACTCAACGTGGCTCCCTAGAGGTAGGTCACCCAGCTTAGGTAAAGGCATAGCATCAATATTGTCGTTATTAATGGCATAAAAAAAACGTCGCACTTGGTCTTATTCCTATTATTTGATTGTGAGCGGTTATTATTGACCCAATAGAATATCACTTGATGCCACGAAAGGCATTCCTTTTATGATAATTACTGCCAGATAACAGCGCTCAACGGATAAACGACATTATCATATAGTCAGAAAAATTTAAGAAATACATTAAGATGAAATGTGTTTTTTGATACATGAATGTCCAGTAGATAAAATTTTCCAATAAAAAAACTGGCACTCCGAAGAGCGCCAGTTAGTTATAAATTCATTATATACTTGCTTAATGATCAAGATTATCAAGTATTAAACAGTAAGTCCTAATGCTTCAACCAAGCGTTTATTTGGCTCAACTTTGTTCATGCTATAAAAATGCATGGCTGGCACGCCTTCGCTCATTAAGCGCTCACATAAGCGATACACCACATCAAAACCAAACTCGCGAATAGATTTGCTGTCATCGCCAAAATCCGCCAATCGCTTGCGCACATAACGCGGAATATCAGCGCCGCAGCTATCAGCAAAGCGTATCAGGTTACTAGAGTTGGTGATCGGCATGATGCCAGCTACCAATGGCTGGGCAATGGTATCGATACCGCGTTTCTCTAACGTGTCACGCAAATACAGATAGCTGTCTGCATTATAAAAGAACTGCGTGATCGATGCATTGGCACCAGCGCGGTACTTATTCACCAAGTTGTCAACATCAAACTCAAAGCTACGCGCTTGTGGATGCATCTCAGGATAGGCCGCCACTTCGATATGGAAGTGATCGCCTGAGTACTCACGAATGAACTTGACCAAATCTACCGCAAATGGCAGCTCACCCATACCCACCTGACCGGATGGCAAATCGCCACGTAGTGCGACAAGACGTCTGATTCCTAAGCTTTTATAAAACTCAAGTAACTCAGCGATTTGCGCTTTGTCATCGCCGATACAAGACATATGCGGCGCAATTTCAGTCTCACTGCGCGCGCTTAGTGCTTGTACGATGTCTAAGGTACGGCTACGAGTTGACCCGCCCGCACCGTAGGTCACCGAAAAATACGCCGGTGACAACTTATTTAGCTCATCATAAGTGCTAAGAAGCTTTTCGTGACCTTGCTCGGTTTTTGCAGGAAAGAACTCAAAGGAGAAAGCAGGCTTACTCACAGTCAGGCTCCTTTTAGTATTTATAAGCGTCAGGTTTGAATGGACCTTCGACAGGCACACCCAAATATTCAGCTTGCTTTTGGGTCAGCTTAGTCAATGTACCGTTAAAGCCTGCAACCATCGCAGCGGCCACTTCTTCATCCAATTTCTTAGGCAATACTTTTACGTATAGGTTGTCAGTACGTTGGTCAGCTGGCAAGTCAGCGAATTTTTCTTCGAACAGATACATTTGAGCCAATACTTGGTTGGCAAATGACCCGTCCATGACACGTGATGGGTGACCAGTTGCGTTACCTAGGTTCACTAGGCGACCTTCGGCAAGCAAGATCAAATAATCGTTTTCATCATCTGAGCGGAATACTTGATGCACCTGTGGCTTGATCTCAACCCAGCGCCAGTTATCACGCATAAACTGAGTATCAATCTCGGTATCAAAGTGACCAATGTTACATACAACCGCACCAGGCTTAAGGGCCGCTAGCATATGACGGTCACAAACGTGATAGTTACCAGTCGTGGTGACAATCAAGTCTGTGTCTTCAAGCAAGCGTTTGTTGATGCTGTCTGCACCGCCAGTGTTGTCACCGTCGATGTATGGTGATAATACTTCAAAGCCGTCCATACATGCCTGCATGGCACAGATAGGATCCACTTCTGACACACGGACAATCATGCCTTCTTGGCGTAAGCTTTGCGTAGAGCCTTTACCTACATCGCCGTAACCGATAACCAAAGCGCGGCGACCAGCAAGGAACATATCGGTAGCACGTTTGATAGCGTCATTTAAGCTATGACGGCAACCGTATTTGTTGTCATTTTTAGACTTGGTAACTGCATCGTTGACGTTGATGGCAGGCACCTTTAATGTACCTTTATTCAACATCTCAACCAAACGGTGTACACCAGTGGTGGTCTCTTCTGAGATACCATGGATAATATCGAGCATTTGCGGATAGTCATTGTGAACAAGAGCTGTCAAATCACCGCCATCATCTAAGATTAAGTTGGCATCCCACAGCTGACCTGAGGCTTCGCCGCCAACGTGTACTTGCTGACGCAAGCACCATTCGTACTCTTCTTCTGTTTCGCCTTTCCACGCATAAACAGGGATACCAGCAGCAGCAATCGCAGCAGCAGCATGGTCTTGCGTTGAGAAGATGTTACATGAGGTCCAGCGGACTTCCGCACCTAGCGCGACTAGTGTCTCGATGAGGACAGCAGTCTGAATAGTCATGTGGATACAGCCAGCGATTTTCGCGCCTTTTAGCGGCTGGTCTGCTTCGTAGCGACGACGCAAGCCCATCAGGGCAGGCATTTCAGCTTCGGCAAGGGTAATTTCACGGCGGCCATAATCAGCAAGGCTGATGTCAGCGACTTTATAGTCAGTAAAAGAGGGATCGATCGTATGGGCAGAGGGTGTAGTAGACACTGCGTCCATAATATGCTCCTATCAGTGGTTAACGAATGATAAAAAGAATAAAAACGCAGGTGCCGTTGTTTGCGCTGTTGATGACCAAGAATAGGTAGCCAACAGTTAACCGAGCCTAACATAACCTGTGACTGCATAACGATAGAATGTTAATGCGGTAAATCACTGTTATGGCGCAACACCTCTCGGAGGTCGTTATTGTAATAGATGAGTCTGTGATTGTCACCTTTTGCTTGATATAAATAGTAAGCGTTTGGAGTATTTACTCATACAAAAAAAGGCCATCGATTGATGACCTTAATTTATTTTGATAATGACAGGATTTTTATACTGCTAGACAGGCTTAGAACCAGTTATAGGTTAAAGACGTGAAGAAGTTAGTACCGTCAGTATTATAGCCAATATCTGTTATATAATCTTCGTTAGTGATGTTGTTTAAGCGTGCCGTCATAGACAAGTTATCAGTAAGCTTATAGTTACCACTGATGTTCAGCAATCCATAATTGTCTACAAATTGAGCGTCAGTATTGGTAATTCTGCTGTAATAGTCTCCCACATACTGATATTCAGCGCGTATATCTAAACTTGGTAAACGGTAGCCTATGTAGACTAATCCTTTATGTTCAGGACGATAAGGAAGGTGGTTACCACTGTAATCTATGGCATTCTGACTAAAATCTACTCTGCCAGTATAGTCACTCTTATCTTTAGCATCTTGATAGTCATAGCTACCACCAAATAAATAGCTATCAATAACCCAATCAGATGTTAATGATACACCTCTAATTTCAGCTTTATCTACATTGACAGCTGTGCCTTCTGGAAACGAAATTAGATCATCAACATCATTATAATAGCCAGTCAGCCGTGTAGCTTGTAATGGTGTGCTGTATTCAACAAAGGCTTCATAGTTGTCGCTGGTTTCCGGCTGTAGATCAGGGTTGCCACCATATCCAGGGTATATATCATTGAACGTAGGTGCGCGGAACCCTTTTGCGTAGCTGGTACCAATACGCAATTCAGGGTTAATATGGTAGGCGCCGCCGAAATTATAAGTGGTTTCATCACCATATTGTGAGTTGTCATCAAAACGTATATTAGCTTGGGCATCGAACTGGTTAGTTGCCAAAACATAGCCTAAAAAGGTACTGGTCACATCGCGATCATCAATGTCATATTCACTACTATCTAGGCTTTGATTTAGGTACTCAACGCCGTAAACGCCTTGGCCGACCGCAAGTTGATGTTGACCTACTAAGCTGATTTGATCTTGTTTGCTGTCAAACACTCCACCGTATTCGCTAGAAGAGTCACTTTTATCAATTGAGTGACCATACTGTAATTTAAGTGAAGAGCCTGGTAGATAACGCCAATCTACGTATGCTTGAGCGCTACCGTTTTCTTGATCAGCATGAGCATTCTCATAATCACCATCATCAAAATCGGTAGTGGATTTACTGTACAAAGCACTGGCGCCTGCCAACCATTGATCATTAATACGTTGATTTAAAGCAATACTTACGTTGTCGCTTTCAAATCCATCTTCATCTTTATTATAACCAACTGCATTAGGCAGCTTGGCGCTAATGCCGTCATCTTCATTGTGACTAGCTGACAAACTCAATGTCGTGCCAGTCTCGTTAGCGAACTGTGCGCTAGCACCGTATAAGTATTGATCATTTGAGCCGACACCAGCGGTAACTGACATACTGCTTCGATTTATATTGCCGCCTTTAGTGAATACTTGAATGACACCGCCCATCGCATCCGCACCGTAGATGCTAGAACCTGATGCTCCATAGAGAACTTCAATTCGATCAATTTGATCAGCAGGTAGCAAGTTTAACGCGGCGCCGCCCGCACTTAACGAGCTATACCGTATACCATCAATAAGTACTAATATTTGTTTATTATCATAACCGCGCATATAAAAATTTGAGGTAGTCCCTGAGCCGCCATTGGTGTAATGACTGAACCCTGGCTGACGTTTTAAAACGTCAAGTGCCGTCTGACCTTGATAACGCTGTAGCTCTTCCTTATCAATCACGCGAGTTTGTGCAATCACATTACTGGTTTTGGTAGGCGTACGCGTGGCTGTTACGACAATTTTGTCAAGCTCAACTTGGGGCATCTCGCTATCGTTAGTATTGATTATCTCAGGGGTCGCCGCCATTGCTGTGTTGACTGCAAATAAACCAAGCGTGCTTAAGATACTTAGGCGAAGATAGGTACGTGAAGATGAACGTGATAAAGACATGGTCAATTCCAAAATAATCAAATTAAAAAATACAGACATAAAAAATAACTATTAAGACGTAAAAGGTGTCAAAAGTTACAAAAAACAGTATATAAGCAAAACTGCGCTCATTATCTACAAAAGTTCCGCCTTTATAAACCACTTTAACCTAATGTTTCTTCACGGTAGGATGAATATAATTCATGATGAGATGCTGATTATTAATTAGAGAGCTACTTTTTTATTAACGCCTATTATTTTAGTAAGCGGAATGGATTGCACAGAGCGCTAAAAACAACTGACTCACACAGTTAGCGACAAAAACCTATAATCAAAAGCACTGCTGTTATAAATAATTGTTATCATAGTGCCGATATTATGTGTTCTTCATTGTGCCACTCATAAAGTTAAGAGGTTTGTTTTGTCTACTCAGCATAATCTGACTCCCAGTACCGCGTCCTCTCTCCTAAATTCCATCATCAAAATATCCTCTATAGTCATAGCGCTGGTGCTGGCTGCCGTGTTGAGTATGGTGGTGCCGCATACTGCTTTTGCTGTGGATGCGGGCGCGCTTGGCGTGAATGGTGATAGTAGTGAGGAGACGGTAGCTACACCTTTACCTGATTCATTTGGGCGAGATACACCGCGTCATACTGTACAGGGTTTTATCAGTGCGCTGAGCGAAAACGACTACTTGCTGGCAAGTAACTATCTAAATTTATCCAAGTCCGATAACCCAACGACTGTCGTACGTCAGTTTAAACAAGCGCTTGATGCGGGTGGGCGATTCCAACCTGATTTGCAAATCAGTAATACCCCTGAGGGCAATCTCACCGATCAACTACCACCAAGTCAAGAAAATGTCGGTGTGATTAACATCGGTGAAAAAAGTGTGTCGTTGTTACTAGAAAGAGTGGTCTCCAAGGAGAACGAGCAGTATTGGCAGTTCTCGAGTGAGACGCTGAGTTCTATACCGGAAGTGATAGAAAACTCAGAGCCGACCTTGGTATCGCGCTACACGGTGGATTCATTAGATGGCAAAAAGCTCTTTGGTTATCAGCTGGCTGATTTGGTTGCTGCGCTATCCATGATTGTGAGTAGCTTTGTCCTCACTTATATCGCAGTATGGCTGTTATACCATCTATTGAGGATTGTTTATCCTCGTGTGCGCGGCGTGCCTTTGCCATTACCTGACAAAGTGATACTGCCGCTTTCTGTGGTCATTATGGCGCTGATCTTATCTGAAGTGATGGTCTATGCAGGTGTGTCCGTCACGCTGCGCGAACCAGTCAATCGCTTTACTGATATTGCTTCTTGGCTTGCGCTAACTTGGCTGCTATTACGAGTTATTGATGCCATATTTACTCGAGCGGTCAACCTAAGCTATAAGAAAAACTATACTGAGCGTGTCTCAATCTTGGGACTGCTCCGAAAAGTCGTCAAAGCGCTACTCTTAATATTTGCGGTCATTGTCATTTTTGGTAATTTGGGTTTTGACTTAACCACAGGTATTGCTGCACTGGGTATGGGTGGTTTGGCATTGGCACTTGGTGCACAAAAGACCATTGAAAACCTTGTTGGTAGTGTCGTAGTCGTCGCGGATTCACCAGTACGTATCGGTGATTATTGCAAATTTGGCACTTATGAAGGTACTGTTATTGACATCGGTATTCGCTCATCACGTGTGCGCACATTGACACGGACCGTTGTCACGGTGCCAAACGGTGATTTTTCATCGATGCAGATTGAAAACTTTACCTCGCGTGATATGTTCCGCTTCTTTCATCAGTTGTATCTGAAGCGTACTGCGGATATCGATGTGGTCTTCAAGATGGTCAAAGACTTAGATGAGTTTTTAAAAGAGCATGAGATGACCAACCAAGAGTGGAATCAAGTTAATATTTTAGAGCTACGCCAAGACTGCTACGTCATTCAGCTACAGGCATATATCAATGCCAATGATGTGATGGAGTTTTATGATAAGCAAAACGTGGTGTTCGTTGATGTATTAAACCAAGTCGCAAAATATGATGTCGAACATGCATTGCCAACCCAGCAGCTGATTGTCAATCAAGCGGAGCTTGAACATCATATGGAAAACAATATTGTTAAAACAGAGGATGACGCCTCAGAAGACCATAGCGATACGAATAGCAATGAAACAAATGTCAGTTTAGAAGACAATGATGATAATAATTCTGATGATGTGACTATCAACAAAGACACCGACAATGCTAACGATGATATGGCAAATAACCAAAAGTCATCTATGGCAACTGTCAGTAGAAAGGGTGCGCTCAAAGCGCTCAAACACAAAAGTCGTATGCTAAGAAAAAGCAAATTTAAGCATACTAAAAACAAATTTAGCTTGTCTATATGGAATCAGCCTTAGAAGTGATTTTTCCATATAGGCAATTATTCTACACGGTCAGCTATAAAGGTACTGCGGTTTTATTGCGTAATAAGCCGTAGTATGACCAGAGCAGTAAGCTGGCAGCGCTGCGATACGGTGACCAGTGCTGAGTGAGGTTGTTAAGCTGCTTGGGTGTTGGTCGTTCTGCTAAGCCTAATAACTCCATCGCCGCAACCTTGATGGCCAAGTCGTCAACAGCAAGCACATCTGCGCGTTTTAAAGAAAAGAGCAGGTACATCTCAGCGGTCCAGCGTCCGATACCAGTGACCGCCGTAAGCGTTTTGATGGCGTCTTCATTAGGCATATTTTCTAAAGCTGCAAAATCGATATTATGATCCACTAAGGAGCGGATATAGCGAGTTTTTTGCTTAGACAATCCCTGAGCTTTTAAAGCCTCGTCAGTTGCTTCACCGATTTTATACGGCGTTGTCAACGCAGCATCAACCAACCGCTTCCAGATACTTGCCGCCGCCGCAACAGACAACTGCTGACCGACCATTGCTCTCATTAATTGCTCAAACCCACCTGCATTGTGCCTAAGATCAGGTAGACCAACTTGCTCGTAGATAGCCGCGAATTTTGGCTCAATTGCAATCAATGCGCTGATGTTTTCGGATAGCTCTTGGGGTGTCTCAATGGTTTGTATGCTCATATTGATGTCACTTTGGCAGTTAAATAGTGAGTGGATAATTCAATAGTAAAGGCTGATAGGCGAATATCAAAGGAATAATCGTTAAGGATTGACAGGTGGATAATCGATAAAAAAAGGACTGCAAGTAAGCAGTCCTTTTTTATTTAATAGAGTTATCATAAGCGATGACTTCTATTCGCCATCTGTTTTAGGCTTTTTGAGCAGTACCAATACCGCGCCATTGCCACCGTCTTTTGGCGGTGCAGAGCAAAATGCCAATACTTCTGGCAATTGACGTAACCAACCATTAACGCAAGTCTTTAAGATGGCCTCAGAGCCTTTACCATGGACAATTTTTACCATGGTTTCATTTTTTTGCTTCGCTTGGCTTAGCAGTTGCGTCATGGCGTCACGTGCTTCTTCTATCGTACAACCATGGATGTCTACCGCATCGTACCAACGCAGCTTGCCTTTTTTGAGCTGATCAAAGATTTTATTTTGCAAGGTTGGCTGCTTATATGACAAATAGGCTTCAGCGGCGACAGGGTTCAGTAGGGCTTGCATGTCTGACAAGCCTGCGCCTAAATCGCTGGCTTCACTGCCTTGAGCGGCCGCACGTTTTGATAGTGTTGCGGCATCAGGTTTGCCTACTCTTGCCGTACTAGTAGGTGAGCGTACGTTTTTGTCTTCTAGCTGAATGACACCATGCATAGCTTGCATGAACAGTACTTTGTCATCGTCAACATGTTCACTGTCTAGCTGCTTGACGGTCTTTTTCACTTGCTTTTGCGTTGGCAAAGCGACAGGCTCAGTGGGCTTTTGGTTTTCACCTTCAGGGCTATTGGTATCACGGCCTTTACTCAATTGGCCTTTTAATTCTTTAAGTTGGTCTTGCATTTCTTTTGAAAACAGAGAGTTTGACATAAAAGTTAACGTATCGTTGGTTGATGAATGAAAGGTTGAGTCATTTATAGAGTAAATATTTTATTCAAGCTATCTGATTCTATTGAGGCTTGAACTATTGAGTTACTTTACTCGTCTACTGCGACGCCCGCAAGTAAGGATTGTAACGCTTGTCCCGGATGATCGGTTTTCATAAATTGTTCACCGATTAAAAAGTGCTGAATATCATGACTTAGCATAAGCCGAATATCATCACTGCTATGAATGCCGCTCTCGGTCACGATCAGTGGTTTTTGATCGGCATTATCAGCATCAGCAGAGAGTGCTTCGATTAAGATATTTTTCAAATCGAGCGTGGTTTGTAGGTCTACATCAAACGTGTTTAAATCACGATTGTTAATACCGTAAATATTGTGCGCTGAGCGTGGTAGCTGTAGCGCCCGATCAAGCTCAGACTGTGTATGCACTTCTATCAACACATCCATACCAAGCTCAATACTGAGCGCGTGTAACTCTTGTACTTGTGTGTCATCTAGGCAGGCCATGATGAGTAAGATGCAGTCAGCACCCATTAAGTAAGATTGATATATCTGATAGACATCAATCATAAAATCTTTGCGAAGTATTGGTAAGCTTGAGACATTTGCCGCTTGAATAAGGTACGTATCATCGCCCTGAAAATAATCGCGATCAGTCAACACTGATAGACAGCTGGCACCCGCTTGCTCGTACTGCTGCGCAAATAGAGCAGGGGTAAAATTATGATTGATAACGCCTTTAGATGGCGAGGCTTTTTTGATTTCAGCAATAATGCCAACACCATTATTTTCAGGGCTAGCAGCACGTAGGGCAGCAGCAAAACCTCGGCGCGGTTTGTTAGCAGCTGCGACTTGCGCTTTTAAGTCTGCAAGAGATAGCGCCGCGCGAGCTGCTTTTACTTCTTCTACTTTGGTTGCGACAATGCACTGTAGTACCGAAGGTATGTCTGAATGAGTTGTGGTCATGCTGTTATCCGAATATTGTTAAAGGTAAATAGGTAGTGATATATAGTTTTGCACTGTATTGGTGCGTATAAATCAACCCTCAATCACTAGCTGCTGCGTGTATTTGGCCAAAGACTCAAGCTTGAGTAAAGCATCACCATTTTGGATAATTTTTTGAGCTCGGCTAACGCCATTAGGATAGTTGCTGGCAAGTCCGGCGGTATATATTGCCGCACCTGCGTTCAAAGCAATCATATCGCGGGCTTTAAGTACAGCACGGTCATGGGTATCAGCACCAGATAGAGCAGCGCGGATCAGTGCAAGGCTTTGTTCAGGAGAGTCGACATCGAGACCAATCAGGGTTTGCGATTCGATACCTGCATCTTCTGGCATCATCTCATAAACGGATATTTCACCATCTTTTAGTTCAGCAACTGTGGTCGAGGTTGCTAGACTGATTTCATCCAAACCATCTTTTGCGCCGACGACCATGACATGCCGTGCGCCTAGGTTTTTCATGACTTTGGCAATTGGCTCACACAGCTGCGCGGTAAAGACACCAATAACTAAATTGGGCGTACCAGCAGGGTTGGTTAATGGGCCTAAAATATTAAAGATGGTACGCGCTTTTAGCTCACGACGTACAGGATTGGCATAACGCATGGCGCTGTGATGGTTGGGCGCAAACAAAAATCCAACCCCTTCATTCTCGATACAATCTTTTGCTTGTTCTGGAGTCAGCGCAAGACTGATGCCTGCTTGCTCAAGCAAATCTGAGCTACCAGATCTGGTTGAGACACCACGATTACCATGCTTGGCAACTTGTGCGCCAGCCGCCGCGACAACGAATGCCGATGCAGTCGATACGTTAAATAAGTTGGCACCATCACCGCCAGTACCAACGATGTCGACCAAATAGTCGCAGTTTTTTGGCTCAATATTGGCAGCCAGCGCACGCATCGCACTGGCTGATGCGGTGATCTCATCGATAGATTCACCTTTCATACGTAGACCTGTCAAGATAGCGCCCATCATCGCGTCGCTACATCTACCTTGCATGATGATCAGCATCACTTGATACATCTCATCAAAGGTCAAATCGATGTGCTGAAAGATTCTACTCAAAGCCGTCGTCAATAATTGATGTATTTGGGCATCAGACAGTTTTGCAATACCCTCTGGCGTGTGAGCTTCTTCTGTTTTTGTCGTACTCATGATGATCTCGCTTATGATTGTTTTTTATGTGAATCTATTTTTTATGTGAATCTATCTATGATTTGAGATAGAGTAATGAAAGCAGGTTCTTAAGTCAAAACTAGCCTACCTGTGGTAGCGCATCTGATGCTAGTTTTGCCAAGCCATAAGTGTGTAAAAAGTTATTAAGTAGTTGATAACCTGCTTCGCTCAAAATGGACTCAGGGTGAAACTGGACGCCTTCTATGGCAAGTGACTTGTGGCGAATACCCATGATCTCTTCAATACTACCATCAACGTTCTGCGTCCATGCGGTCAGCTCAAAGCAATCTGGCAGGGTATGCCTATCAATGACAAGTGAATGATAGCGTGTGACTTGCGATGGGTTTGGTAGTCCGGCAAATACGCCTTGGTCATTATGATAGACGGCTGATAACCGTCCGTGCATAACTTCGCCCGCTTTGACGACTTGTCCACCAAACGCCTGCCCAATCGCTTGATGACCCAAACAAATACCAAGTATCGGAATAATGCCTTTGAATGTCTCGATAACTTCGAGCGAAACACCCGCACGATCAGGGTCGCATGGACCTGGGCCAATAACAATCACGTCCGGTGCTAACGTTCGAATCTGCTCGATAGTAACTTGATCATTACGCCAAACGGTGATGTCCTGCTGCAATTCACCAAAATATTGTACGATATTGTACGTAAAGCTGTCGTAATTATCGATCATCAAAATCATGAAGGTTTCAACTTATCAGTTTTATTCTGTTTGTAATATGGGATATACGCCTACCGTTGTTCAAGGCTTTAGTTACCAAACAAAAGCAGCTATGATAACGACAGAGGGCATTATGGCGCGCGGTTATCTTACCACTATTTTGTCCTCTATCAAATGCAGAGCATGGGCTAGCTAAATAAGCATTACATAAAAATAGTTTTCTCTCATCATAATGATTTCACGAGCAGAGAAAAATCAGCAAATCGATATTTTATTATTGCACCGTAAAAGAACAATATAATAATTATAAGATTTTCTTAGCACCAATATAGTGCAAAATTATCACAACTAGTGCGTCGAATAACCTCTCAACATAAAGGTTGTTAGCAAAAATATATTTTTATATAAAAATTATTTGGCGTAAGTCACTGTAATTATTGTAAAATATTGTTTTAAGTGAGGTAAATAGTAATTTATTTGAGATATTGGCATAGCCTTTGCATTGAAGTTGGTATGATTATTGATGACCATAAAAACGGGTCTAAAAATAATTATTCATAAGTGCCAGAAGAGTTCAGCATGACGAGTTATATATTGCTAGAATGATATGAGAATTGACTTAAGATGTTTGTAGACCATTGAGATGACTATTGGGCTAATTAAGAAAGCGTCTTAGGTGAGTGTCTTGACTAATCCGACAAATAGTGCTGATAATAAGCATAATATCGAATGCGCTGTTTGGTATTGGAAGGACATCTGGAATTCTTGCACAAGAAATGGCACCAACAATTTTAAATTGCAATAACGTGACCAACACAACGGAGATTATGTATGTCGAACAAATTATTAGATCTTATTCAATCCTCTAATGCTAAATGGGTTGACTTTCGCTTCACTGATACGCGCGGTAAAGAGCAGCACATCAGTTTCCCAGCATCGACTGTCGATGAAGATGTCATGGAAGATGGCAAAATGTTTGACGGCTCATCTATCGCTGGTTGGAAGGGTATCGAAGCGTCTGATATGATCTTGCGTCCTGATCCAGAAACGGCGTTCGTTGATCCGTTCTTTGATGCGGTTACTGTGGTCGTGACTTGCGATATTATCGAGCCATCAACACTACAAGGCTATGATCGTGACCCACGCTCTATCGCACGCCGCGCTGAAGAGTACTTGAAGTCGACTGGTATCGGTGACACGGCTTACTTCGGTCCTGAGCCTGAGTTCTTTGTATTTGACGATGTAAAATGGTCAGTTGACATGTCTGGCGTCAGCCACAAGATCACGGCTGAAGAAGCGGCTTGGTCAACTAATGAGACTTATGAGTGGGGCAACATGGCTCACCGTCCACGCGTCAAAGGCGGTTACTTCCCAGTACCACCAATCGATAGCTCACACGATATGCGTTCTGTCATGTGTGAACGCATCGAAGAAATCGTTGGTGAAGGCCGCGTAGAAGTTCATCATCACGAAGTGGCTTCTTGCCAGTCTGAGATTGGTGTTGCATTCAACACGATGGTACGTAAAGCGGATGAAGTTCAGCAATTGAAATATGTTGTCCATAACGTGGCGCACCAGTTTGGTAAAACAGCGACCTTTATGCCAAAACCAATCGTTGGTGACAACGGTTCAGGTATGCACGTGCATATGTCAATCTCAAAGGACGGCGTAAACACGTTCTCTGGTGATGAGTATGCTGGTTTGTCTGAGACCGCATTGTACTTCATCGGTGGTATCATCAAGCATGCTCGTGCGCTGAATGCGATTACCAACCCATCAACGAACAGCTATAAGCGTCTTGTACCGCATTATGAAGCACCTATCAAGCTTGCTTATTCAGCGTCTAACCGCTCGGCGTCTATTCGTGTGCCACATGTGAGCAGCCCGAAAGCGGTACGTATCGAAGCGCGCTTCCCTGATCCAACGGCGAACCCATACTTGGCATTTGCTGCGCTATTGATGGCAGGCCTTGACGGTATCCAGAACAAGATGCACCCAGGTGAAGCGGCTGACAAGAACTTATATGACTTGCCACCAGAAGAAGAAGCGCAAATCCCAACGGTTGCAGAGAGTCTAGATGTTGCGCTACAAGCACTAAAAGATGACCATGACTTCTTGTTAAAAGGCGATGTGTTCACTAAAGACATGCTAGAAGCGTTTATTGCATTGAAAGAAGAAGAAGTACAACGCCTAAACGTGACTGTACACCCTGTCGAGTTTGACATGTACTACAGCTGCTAATAACGAATTAGTCCGTTAAGTTAATTCGATAAAAAAGAACCAGTCAAGTGAATTTTGGCTGGTTTTTTTGTACCTGTTGGAAAAGATAGTGGTATAAATGGATGATATTTTTTTAAATACCATTGATTTCACATCAAATCCTACTGATTTTGCACCAAAAGTGTCGCATAATAGTTCTTATAAAAGTATATTAATAGTAAATACTAATTAGGTTGACTGACTATGAGTTTGTTATCAAAGCGAGATTTGTTACGAGGTAATATACAGTTAGGAGCATTGGCTATCATGGCTAGTCTTTGTGCGCCTCTCAGCAACGCAGCACCCATCTATAAAGTGATTGATGAGCAAACAGGGCAAATCACCTTTACCGATCGTCCGCAGTCTTATGAGGAGCAGGCAGGAAAACAAGTCAGCCAGACCAGCGTTAATACCGGCGAAAGTAGCGCCCCCAAAGGAATGCCAAGTGAGGTCAGAGGCAATACTGATCTTCCAGCTGCCGCTGCCACCAAACCTGCGGTGAATATCAACTATCAGTTGAGTATGATTGAGCCGAGTACAGAGCGTGCCTATCAGCGCCCTGCACAGAGTATCGTCATCGCGCTTGACGTAAAGCCTGCATTACAAAATGGCGATCAAGTGAGTATATATTTGGATGATAAAGAAATTGCTCAAGGTCTGAGTGCCTCTGTTGCGACAGTTGATCTGCAGCCAGGCCCACATAGTATTCGCGCTGTCGTAAAAACAGTATCAGGACAAACCCGTCAGCAAGTCAATCGTACGGTACATGTCATTCAAAACACCTTGATTCTACAAAAGAAAAAGAAGCTTGCCGAGCAGCTGCTTGCTTACGAGCGCTTGCCATGGCACCAAAAGGTCTTGTTAAAAATGCGCGGTAATGACGCTGTATCTCAATAGCAAAGTCATTAGTAATATATAAATAAAAAGGGCAGACGTGATCATCGCGTCTGCCCTTTTTATGTATTGCTTCTACTGAGCTTTAAATAAGCCTGTTGTCATTTACTTATTTGGTCAGCTCAATGGTACCATTGGCAGTCACTGAGATAGTGCTATTACCAGACTCAAAGCTTTGGCTTGGTACCGACTCGTCTGCCATGCCTGATTTCATGCTCATAGCGCTATACATTGGGCGTGGATAGTTGCTACCGGTATTCAAATTAACATTCACGACGCGATAGCCGCGTGCATTCCAAGCGCGCGTCAGGTTTTTGGCCTGCTGCTGGAAGGCGCGAGACGCTTCTGTCATTAGTTTTTGCTCTAATGCATCTTTTTTGGTGTCTGAAACCCCAAAATTAAGATTATCCATGACTAAGGTTTCTTGTAAATCCGCAATCAGCTGACTGATTGCTGCAAAGTCTGTACTTTTCAAGTCTATGTTTGCTTGACCTGTCCAACCAATGATTTTGTCGTTTTTGTCATAGCGTGGATAGGTACGCTGCTGCCCAGTGCTCACAGTCACGCTTGGGTAGCGTTTGGCAATTTTCATGGCATTATTGATTGACGTATTAAGCATCGTGGCTAAAGTTTTGGCATCCGTTGTCTGAGCCTTTTTATATAAGCTGGCACGTACTTCATCGTTTTGGATTTCTTCTTTTACTTCTGTCTGAAACGTCAGTTGGTCATAGCCTGTTGGCTCTGCATGGGCGCTACCTATCATGGCTGTCATTAAACAAGCAGTACCAGAAGCGATGGCCAGTTTATTCAATAGAGCATTTTTCATGGTTATCTCCTAAATCAATGTTAAGGGTATTCATATGAATACTTTCAAAAGGTATTTACAAAGGAAGTTGTACCTCTTATTTTTAAGTGTTGACATGTGTGCAACTTCATTCACTAAAATAACAAAATCTGTATAAGTTGCTGTGAGAATTTTGTGAGCTAGGTTACTGGGTTATTTTTCGATTAAAACAAACAGTTTTGAGATAGGGGTTGTAAAATTAAAAAATCCTTGTATAATCTCATCCGGTGGCTCCATTGGTAGCCTCGCAACATTGTTCTATGAATCCCGCCAGGACCGGAAGGTAGCAACGGTAATAGATTTGATGTGTGCCGAGGATGTGCTGATGGAGTCGCTTTTTTTTGCCTAAAATTTGATAGATATTCTAATAAAGTACCTAATATACCGGTATTCTGTATTAAGCCCTTCATTGTAAAGGGCTTTTTTTTGTCTAAAATTTCATTCGATTTCTTATTTAAATTAAAAGCGTCATTGATTAATATGCGTTAAAATACAATGTATTAAGTTTTAATAACATTCTAGACACTTTGAGGTTTGGTTATGAAGATGTTTGTTTGGCTGTTCATTATATTTGTGGTGCTAATCGTTATGTTTGGGGTGTCCATATTTAATAAATTGGTGCGTGCACGTAACCAAGCAAAGAACGGCTTTGCGCAGATAGATGTGCAGCTCAAACGTCGCCATGATTTGATTCCAAATCTAGTCGAAACAGCTAAGCGTTACCTGACTCATGAGGAAGAGACACTGACACGAGTTATTAGCGCACGTAATCATGCTCAAAACCTACAAGACTCGCATAAGCATCAGCCAGACTCAAAAGAGCACATGGCACTATTTGCCAAAGCAGAAGGCATGTTGTCCAAAGCGTTGAGTCAGTTTTCGGCAGTGGTAGAAGCCTATCCTGAGCTTAAAGCGGACAGTATGATCAAAGAGTTGATGGATGAGCTGACCAATACCGAAAACAGAATCGGTTTTGCTCGTCAGCACTATAACGATAGTGTGATGTTTTATAATAATGATCGTGAAGTGTTCCCTAACAATCTTGTCAGTACAACCTTTGGTTTTCGTCCGCTTAGCCCCTTGGTATTTGCAGACAGAGATGTCATTGCTAAAGCACCGAATGTTAATCTGGGCTAAGATTTAGATAAATTTGGCCAAGGTTAGGCAGCCCAGTTAATGGATTTTTTTGGTGAACAGCGGATACGTACACGGCGCAGTCTATTACTGTATGGGCTGTTTTTCCTTATTGTGCTCGCCCATATCGTGGTGGCACTGGCTATCATGGGACTGCTGTTAACGATATTCACGGGTGGTATATATCATTGGGTATTGATGCTAGTCATTCTCTTTATAGTAGGCAGTTTCGTTGGTGGGAGTTTTTTAGAATATCGGCGCTTGCGAGCGGGGGGACGCGCTATTGCCCAGCGAGTAGGGGCGGTCAGACTGTTTATTGATAACAGTCAGGAACCATGGGAGCACAGTCATGGGGTCGCGCATCAATATGAAATCAAAGAAAAAGTTCACTATCGCTCACATCATATAGCAGTACGAAGCGAGCGTGATTTCCCACCAGTCTATCGTCGTTATTATGAGATTGCCTATCAGTTAGCGATTGCATCAGGTTTGTCTGCGCCTCTCTTATACGTACTACCCAATGAGCAAGGAATCAATGGCTTTGTCGCTGGTCGCCATCGTCAAGATATGGTGCTTATCGTGACCCAAGGCGCGCTAGATAAATTGTCTGATGAAGCATTATATGGGCTGATTGGTCATGAGTATGGTCATATCTTGCATGGGGATGCCACGTTCAATCTACAGCTGATGGTGGTACTGGCTGGTTTACAGATACTATATGATTGGAGCGATCCCATTCCTAATACTCGCTATGCTGATAATCACAATGTATCGCATAAGCTACTATCACAGAGACACGTTGATGGACGCGCGCGCAATACCGAAGCTCAGACTACTCACTTTACGACCCACAGCGAGTGGGTAGCGTACTGGCAACAGCAGTCTCACCAGCATCAGTCTAGATGGGTACAAAATACACCAGCGATGCCTCACAGAGCACCCCGTAGTGTCTGGACACTACTGCTCCATGGTCTAAGCTTCTCGAGTATGGCAAGTGCTCAGTTGATTAAACATAGCTTTAATCGTGAGCGTGAGTTACTTGCTGATGCAACCAGCGTACAATTAACGCGCTCGCCTGCGATCATAGAAACCTTAAAAGCCATTCATCAGGACCCGATTGGGTCACGCCTCTCTGGTATTGCCGATGTCAATGGACTCAGCCATTTTTTCTTTGCCAGTAGTGGCGCGGACTTGGGTGATGTATCGTGGTTTGCTACCCACCCAAGCTTGACGGAGCGTATGAGTGCTATTAATGCTGATGCCTATCGTAAGTTTGCCGTACAAGTCGTTAAAGAAAAGCGGATCAATCAGCAGAAAATAAAAGAAATATATCGGCAGCGCCATCTAGGTGATTGGGGAGCTGTAATAAAAAATAGCCTAAGCAAAAATTCACAGAAAAAGTCTCAATTGCCGCATCGATCATTGTTCGATATTGATGCAGAAGAAAACCATAAGCAGAACGCTATTTTTGATAACACTGCAAGTAACAGTGAAAGCCAGACATATAAAGGTCTTGAGTTCACTAAAGAGGTAGATACAATTATCGATGGTCGCTTGCAGGTAGAAATAGCACCTATAGATACCGATAATTTGCTGAAGCCTTGGCAGGCCAAACCTGACGCTGACCTACCAGAAGATATATTAATTGAAGCGAGCGATATTCAAAAGGTGTCACTCCCGCAATATGTACTCAATCATATTTATCATCCACTTGGTGCACAAGCGCTAATAGAAGCGGTCATGCTTTGCCATCAGCATCAACCATTGTCAACAAATGCATTATATGGTTTGGCAGATATTTGGGGTGAGGACTTTTCTATTAAAAGTGACTCTACTAGTCATAAGCAAGTATTACCCCATAGGATAGATGCTAAGCTACTGGCCATAGTGGCCAATTTGGATAGACGTTTGGACAGTGCTTTGATTGTATTTGCATTAGCCCAGTTACGTCGTCATGACTTATCTGAAATACATATCAAACAATTAAAGCTTAGAAGTGACAGCGAACACAGTCACGAAAGCGATCAGTACTATAAAAAACAAGCAAAATGCCGTACGATGTTGTTGCGTTACCAACAAGGTATGGTTGAGTTATTTCACCAACAGCTGACATCTGACTTAACTAAAAGCTTAGCTTGTGATTCTGTAGATCAAAAAATATCGAGTGATCGCTCTTACTCGGCAGCGAATTCATTCAATCATTCATTAGCTGTAGAGAGGCAAAAATCATCCATACTGTCATTATGGCAAGCACTACAATTACAGCAGTTACTACCGATATTGTCTGAGGTTTTACACGATACGGATGGGCAAACTCTATCATCACAGACACTCAAAACTGGTATAGAAGGCATAAGGGTACAGCTAGATCCTTCAGGGCAAGTATTTGAAGCACTGAGCGATGCTCAGATGTCGATGGTGGTTTTACTGGCTTATCGCCTATCAAAAGATGCCAAAGGCCAGATGATCTCAATGTATGAGCGCTCATTATTGAGTGAAGGTGATGAGAGTGTGGCGCATTACATTGTAGATTTAAGACGTCATGCGCGTTTGGTTGATATTGATTTGACGACAGTGAGCGATGTCAACTTGCAATGGTTGTTATTAACGGCACAACACTTAAATAGTATTCAATTATTAGCGATTATTGCTGCGGTTCCTACGTCTACTAATCATTCTATCAAGCGCCCCAGAAATACTTTGGATAGTACTAATTATCCAGAGAGACAACAGGATGGTAGTCAAATAGATTATAATGACGATAGCACGGTAAGACCTGCTCATCATGAGTATCGACAATGGCTAAGTACATTGCATACCGTGATGTTACACGATACGATAATCAGCCAAGATGAATATGATTGCTTGCTCGCAATGTCAGAGCGCTGGCTAGGCGTACGGCAGCTTTTTTGATAAGAACTACCAAAATCATCTAAAAAACTATATAGACAACATAATTAGGATAGTAGAGTCGTATGAGTGATATCCAAGACCCGCTAAGTGTATTGCAGCGCCGTGTGCAGCAGCGCCAAATCCTAGCGATGATGGGTATCAATCAATGGGTGCGGCCTGAGTCAAGTACCGTAAATATAACGGATATCACGATAGATTCGGTTGAGCACTCAAATACTGGCTCTATTGATACTGAATCCGC
>NZ_DDNS01000033.1:25386-41128 GCF_002341255.1 Psychrobacter sp. UBA2514 | reverse complement strand
CCGCGAGTGCTGGAGCTGCTATAGAGACAGTCGTTCAGCCGACCAGTGGTTATGATACGAATGACTCTTATAGCAGCAACCATGATGATGTGAATGACGATACTCATGGTCTAGGTATTCATGAACAGGCAGCCACCGAGCAAAGCCCAGTCACCTATAGTTTTGATAGTGTGAGCAATGAGATATCTGCTACTTCAGATGCACCTCGTCTTCACAATAGTCCAGATATCGAAACAAACCAAACCGCCGCATTTTTTATAGATGAAGTGGTGCAGTCAACAACTGCGCCTATTGCGTCACATCAATTATCTCAAAGCAGTCATAATAGTGATAGTGTAAATGACGACAGCTTGAAAAAGGTAGCACCATTTAGCTTACAAGGTGGACGCTATGGGGATTGGGTGATATTGGTTGATATTCAAGCACTTAATAATGATAGCCAAAAGCTATGGAATAATATCACTCAAGCACTCTCAATGACTCATGAGACGACCTCATTTCCGATTTGCGCCGGTATGGACACAGTAGAGCTTGCCAATGCCAGCCTTGCTGGATATGTCTTTAGAATTGGTCTGCGCGAAGAGATAAAAGTTGCTGCTTTAACAGTACTACCTGAAGGTCTTCAGCACCCCAACCTTATGACTGTGCCTACATTAGATGACATGATTGTAGATAGTGATGCTAAACGTCAGCTGTGGGAGCGCATATCTCATTGAGTGATATTAAAACTGATATCGATGTAAATTTTTTTATCAACAAACTGAAATAAAGGTCGCTTCTTTATTTCATCATACCTAGGACTGTGATTATGTCTACAACCCAAACGTCTACACCCACTGCTAATAATAGTACCCCGCATCGTCTGCCAAACTTCTGTGCTGGCCCTGCCACGATGCCAACATCTGTATTGGAGCGTGCTCAGAGCGAATTGCTCGACTGGCAAGGTCGCGGCCTATCGGTCATGGAAGTCAGTCACCGTAGTAAAGAATACATGGCAATCACTGACAAAGCAGAAGCTAAGCTACGCACGCTCATGGAGATACCAGATAACTATAAAGTGCTATTTTTACAAGGCGGCGCTAGCTTGCAGTTTTCTGCCATTCCATTGAACCTGCTAAATGGTGGACGCGGCGATTATTTGACGACGGGTGCATGGTCAGGTAAGGCTATTAAAGAAGCCCAGCGCTATGAAGCACTTGGTCTGGGTAAGATTAACTTGGTCGCGACTGGCAAAGAGGACAACTTTACGACTGTACCCGCCCAAAGTGAGTGGACTGTGAGTGACGATGCCGCTTATTTTCACTACTGTGCCAACGAGACTATCCATGGTCTACAGATATTTGAGCCGCCACAAGTAGACGCGCCAATCATTGCCGATATGTCATCTTGTATCTTGTCACAGCCGATAGACGTGTCTAAATTTGGTATGATCTATGCAGGTGCCCAAAAGAACATCGGTCCTGCAGGATTGGTCATTGCAATCATCCGTGATGATCTGTTGGGGCAGGCTAGCGCATGGTGTCCTATGCTACTGAACTATGAGCACCAAGCAGACAAAGAGTCTATGTCTAACACGCCAGCGACGTACTCTTGGTACTTAGCAGGACTGGTGTTTGATTGGTTGGAAGAGCAGGGTGGTGTGGCTGCTATTGGCAAAATCAACCAGCAAAAAGCCGATTTACTTTATAAGACAATCGATGAGAGCAGTTTTTATAACAACCCAGTCGATCCTCAGTATCGCTCTATCATGAACGTGCCATTTACTTTAGCAGACAGCAGCCTTGATAAAGTGTTCTTAGAAGAGTCAGAAAAAGCTGGCCTACTTAATCTAAAAGGCCATCGCGATGTGGGCGGTATGCGAGCCAGTATTTACAACGCCGTGCCACTTGAGTGGGTACAGCAGTTGGTTGATTTTATGATAGCGTTTGAAAAAAAGCATGCATAGGTCATACTAGACTTTAAAATAAAAGACGCCGCTTTTATAAGTTGCGTCTTTTTTTATGAGTATATTTATCGATGCACAGTTTGAGTAAAAAGCGTTCAATATCTACCATCATTATATCTAATACCAATGATGTCATACTGATGGATGTCGCACTGACGCCGCGTAACATGGCAAAATATTAGGTTAAAAAACCTAAGTTTGTTATGATGAAATTTTGCTATCAGGCTATTTTGCCGTCAGCGCTTAATTTTTGATACTCGCATTGGTTAGCATAGAGGTTTGTTATAACGTTATGATAAGAAAAAATGCTCTGCTAAAAGCTGTTTTGCTAGCCATCACTGTCAGCTGGATATCGAGCAGTATTGCGGCGCCTATCACAACGACAGCGCTTGGACATAACAGTCCTACGAAATACATCAATGCGCCTTACATGCCCTATGCCAATCCAAAAGCGCCTTCAGGCGGCACGCTTTCGCTAGATGCGCGTGGTACCTTTAATAGTGCCAATAAGTGGATGACCACGGGCGTGCCAATGATCGGCACCGACTATCTGTATGATACCTTGATGACAGGTTCGTTAAATGAAGCGTTTACCATGTATCCACAGCTGGCAAGTAAGGTAACCTATGATCCAGACGATACCAGCTGGATTGTCTATCACATCAATCCTGCTGCCCGTTTTTGGGATGGGACGCCTGTGACCAGTCATGATGTCAAAGCGACTTTTGATGCAATATTAAACAAAGGTCCGATGTCTATTCGTAGCTATTTGGCTGATATCAAAGCCGTTCAAGTCATCGACGAGCAGCAAGTCAAATTTGTCTTTGCCTCTGCTGAAAACAAAGAAATCCTACTGACGGTTGGGCAGTTTCCTGTTTTTGCAAAATCCTCAATTGAGGCTGATTTTGAAAAGATCAGCCTGACACCCTTAATGGGTAGTGGGCCTTATAAGCTGGGACGCGTCGATGCGGGGCGTTCGGTGAGCTACATACGTGATCCCAATTACTGGGGTCGTGATTTGATGGTCAATCGTGGTCGCTACAATTTTGACATGATCAAGTTCGTTTATTATCAAAGCGATGAGATTGCCTTTGAAGGATTTAAATCTGGTCAGTACCGCTTTCGCCCCGAAAACAAAGCATCAAATTGGGTGAGTGGTTATGATTTTCCTGCAGTGAAAGCAGGTCTTATCAAAAAAGAGACCATAACCAGTCAAAACCCAGTGCCCATGCAGGCATTGGTGATGAATTTGCGCCGCCCAATCTTTCAGGACATTCGGGTGCGCCAAGCCCTAACGGCTGCTTATGATTTTGAATGGATGAATAAGACATTATTTCATGGACAGTACGAACGTTTGCAGAGCTTCTTTCACGGGTCGGAGCTTGCGGCAACTGGTACACCATCTGACGCAGAGATGCAGGTGTTAACGCCTTTATTGTCTGAGCTTGAACCGATCCAGCGTAAAGCCGTCTTAGCAGAATGGCAGCTACCCACCAGTGATGGCAATGGCTTTAATCGGCAAGGCTTACTAAAAGCGCGGCAATTATTGCTAGCTGCTGGGTTTTATTATGATGATATGAAGCTCTATCAGCCGAATGGTCAGCCCGCCCAAATTGAGATTTTGATGACAGGCGAGACCATGGGCCGTGTCTTGTTGCCTTATATTCGTAATTTAAAACGCTTAGGGTTTGAGGCAACCTTGCGCCAAGTGGATGGGCCGCAATATTATGAGCGAACGCGCCGTTTTGATTATGATATGGTCGTCGATGTGTTTGCCCAAAGTCTGTCTCCTGGTGCTGAGCAGGCTGCATTTTGGGGTAGCGCGGCGGCTGACGAGCCTGGCAATCATAATAGTGCTGGTATCAAAAACGCAGCCATCGATCAGGTGGCCGCGGCTCTTGGTAATGCCAAAAATCGTGACGAAATTGTGTTATATACGCAGGTGCTTGATCGGTTGTTGCGAGCGGGTCATTATGTCGTACCCTTATATGGTAAGTCTGGCACCAATGTTGCTTATTGGGATCAATACCGTCATACAGACACGTTACCGACCAACGCCGTCGGCATCGATTACTGGTGGGTGGATAAAGAGGCAGAAGGCCGCATCAACAAATATTTGAAGCAGTAAGCAGTACCTGTTGACAGGGTTTGGCCTAATAATAGCTGACTGCCAAACGCATAGGCTGTCACCACGCAGTAAAAGCGCAGCGAAATAATTTAAAATAACGAGCAAAAAAATAACTACTAGTAAGGATTTGCCATGAGTATCCGTATTCACCCAATTAAAGCGTTTAATGATAATTATATTTGGACCTTAATTAATGAAAATAATAAGCAGGCGATTGTCATTGATCCAGGTCAAGCCCAGCCGGTTATCGATTATCTAGAGACGCATGGACTAGAGCTAACCTCGATTTGGACCACGCATCATCATCATGATCATATTGGTGGTGTCGCAGAATTGCAGGAGTCGTATCCGATGACCCATCTGGTGGCGCATAGTGAGCATGGGGTTGATGAGGATCAAACCATTAAAGATGGCAGCACGGTGAGCGCATGGGGCTGCTCTGCACAAGTCTGGGATGTATCAGGACACACCGCCAGCCACATGGCCTATATCTTAGATATCGATGGGCAAAAACATTGCTTCTGCGGTGATACTCTATTTAGTGCAGGTTGTGGACGTGTTTTTACTGGTACGATCGAGCAGTTACATGATAGTTTTAAACGTCTAAATGAATTGCCTGATGAGACACTACTGTATCCTGCGCACGAGTATACGGCCAGTAACCTACGCTTTGGATTGTCTATCGAGCCTGACAACGAGGCAATGCAACAAGCATTAGCGCAAGCTGAGGCACAAACGGCACAAGGTGTGCCGACACTGCCAGTGACGCTAGAGCATGAGCGTGCGATCAACGTATTTTTGCGTACCCAAGAGCCAAGTGTGATTGCAGGGGTTAAATCAAAAGTAACTATCGACGATGATAACTCTTTGACGGTATTTGCAGCGTTACGCGAGCTCAAAAATAATTTTTAATGCAAGTTTTTAATACATAGATATATTTGTGTAGACCTTTAGCACGAAAGAATATACTGCTGTCGTCATCGCCCTCTCTCTTTATTTAGGAAGTCGCTATTATGGGTCGTTATATCTTAAAAAGACTCCTACTGATATTACCGACACTATTTTTGATATTGCTTGCCAACTTTGTAATCGTACAAGCGGCACCAGGCGGACCTGTTGAGCAGCAGCTTGCCCTTATTGAGCAGGGGTCAAAAGATAACGCACTTGGTGGTAATATTGGCGCGGGCAGTGCAGGTGGCAATGACAGCACTTATCAAGGAACGCGCGGTCTCTCTGAGGAAATGGTCGCTGCTATTAATGCTCAATATGGCTTTGACAAATCCGCTCCAGAACGATTTTGGCTTATGTTAAAGAACTACGCTCAGCTAGATTTTGGTGAGTCGTTTTTTAAAGGGCAGTCGGTGACCGATCTCATTATAGAGAAGCTACCAGTCTCGATATCGCTTGGTCTTTGGAGTACGCTACTCATTTATCTGATTGCCATTCCTTTAGGGGTGTATAAAGCGATGCATCATGGCTCAGGCATTGATAAATTCACTGCTATGCTGCTGGCTATTGGACATGCGATACCTGTGTTTGTCTTTGCAGTTATTTTATTGGTATTTTTCGCAGGTGGCACCTATTGGAATATTTTCCCGCTACAAGGGCTCACGTCCGAAAATTTTGACCAGCTCAGCGCGCTTGGTAAGGTGAAAGATTACTTTTGGCATTTGGCACTACCGCTGCTAGCCAGTACCGTAGGTGGTTTTGCGGGCTTGACGTATCTGACCAAATTTAGCTTTTTAGAAGAGCTGGGCAAGCAGTATGTATTGACCGCTCGCGCAAAGGGACTGGGTGAGGGTCAGGTGTTGTATGGTCATGTATTTCGCAATGCTATGTTGATTATCATCGCAGGTATCCCAGCCGCTATCGTTGGTATTTTCTTTGCCGGTAACTTTTTGATTGAGATTATCTTTAAACTAGATGGGTTGGGGTTGTTAGGTTTTGAGGCCATTCAACAACGCGACTATCCAGTGATATTTGGCACGCTATTTATCTTCACCTTGGTAGGGCTACTACTGCAATTAATCAGCGACTTAAGCTATCACTTAATTGATCCCCGTATTGATTTTGAGGGGCGCTAATGTCAAATAATCAATCTTCATCAAAGAGCAGTACTATTAATAGCGAACCAGATAAAGCGCCAATGCCTGAGCACAATCCTCAGGTAGCGCTACCGAAAAAGCAGCGCTTAAACCCCATTTGGCAAGCGCGTTTAAATCGCTTTCGCCAAAATCGTCTTGGGGTAATATCACTGTTTGTTTTTGCAGTGATATTTGTCATTTGCATGGCAGCTAACGTCATTGCCAATGACAAACCTTTACTGGTGCAATATCAAGGCGACTATTACTTTCCGGTATTAAAGGCCTATCCTGAAACGACATTTGGCGGTGTATTTGAGACCGAAACCAATTATAAAGATCCTGCAGTGCAGTCGCTGATTGATGAGCAAGGGTTTTATATAATGCCGCCTATTCCGTTTGCTGATCAGACACCCAATGTCGAGCTTGGTCTGCCTTATCCAGCGGCTCCAAACGCTCAGAACTGGCTTGGCACTGATGATATGGGACGCGATGTGCTGACACGGATACTTTATGGTATGCGCGTCTCATTGTTGTTCGGTCTGGCGCTGACGCTCGCTGGTGCTCTCATCGGTATTATTGTCGGTGCAATACAAGGCTATTATGGCGGCTGGGTAGATCTGGCAGGGCAGCGCTTTATGGAAGTGTGGGGCGGTATGCCTCAGCTATTTATGATTATTATCTTAGTCAGTTTATTTAGTCCCAGTATTATCATGCTATTTGCCATGATGCTGTTATTTGGTTGGATGGGGCTGGTCGGTTTGGTAAGAGCAGAGTTTTTGCGTGCTCGTAATTTTGATTATGTGCGTGCCGCGCGCAATCTCGGTGTGTCTGATAGCCAAATCATGCTCAGACATATTCTGCCCAATGCGTTAGCCTCAAGTTTATCTCAGCTCCCTTTTATATTAACAGCTAATATCATTGCGTTGACTGCGCTGGATTTTTTGGGTTATGGGTTGCCGCCTGGCTCGCCGTCTTTAGGTGAGCTGATGGTACAAGGAAAAAATAACCTTGATGCCCCTTGGCTGGCTTTATCAGGGTTTTTTAGTTTGACCTTTATTTTGTCATTGCTCATCTTCGTTGGCGAAGCACTGCGTGATGCGTTTGATCCGAGGCGCTCTTGATATGACCGATAATATTATGGCTACCGAGCAATACAACGCGCCAACTGAAAATCTTAATCGCGCGCAAGACAAGCTCGTGCTGACAGTAGATAGCCTAAGTATCACAACTGCTACAGGCATCCAGCTGGTCGATGAATTATCTTATGAGCTAAGACAGGGGCAAACTCTGGCTATCGTTGGTGAGTCAGGATCTGGCAAATCGATTGCCAGTCTTGCACTACTAGGTCTGCTACCAGAGAATTTGACGATTAAGGGTGAGGTTCAGCTGGCAAGCACGGCAGGCATGTCTCAACTACCGATAGCGAATGACAAATCGCGTAATGCCGCACTACGTGCTATTCGTGGTCAGCGGATCGGTATGGTATTTCAAGAGCCGATGACAGCGCTAAATCCGCTACATACCGTTGCAAAACAAATCGCTGAATCACTGCGTTTAAGCGGCGTACCCAAAAAACAATGGCGAGCCACCAGCATTGCCTTGCTAAATGACGTCAATATCACGGATCCCTCTGACAAGTTGAATCGTTATCCACATGAGTTGTCAGGTGGTCAGCGTCAGCGAGTAATGATTGCGATGGCATTGGCTCAGCAGCCTGATATCTTGATTGCTGATGAGCCAACCACTGCACTTGATGTGACATTACAGCATGAGATTTTGGCCCTACTAGATGATCTTAAACGCAAGCACAGTATGGCGATGATATTAATCAGCCATGATCTCAATCTAGTCAAGCGTTATAGCGACGAGATTATCGTTATGCGGCAAGGTCAAACGATTGAGCAGGGTCAAACGTCGGCGGTATTTGATCAGCCTAAAGCCGATTATACTCGCACGCTCATTCAGCAAGACTTCGGTCAAGCGCTACAGCCAGTAGCAGATCATGCAGATGGACCATCAACTGTATTAAAAGTGAGCAATCTCAACGTACAATTCCCAATCGAAAAAAGTCTATTTGGGAGTACAAAACGTTGGTTTGATGCGGTCAAAGCTGTTGATATGACCTTGCAAAAAGGGCAGGCATTAGGGATCGTCGGTGAGTCTGGATCTGGCAAAACCACCATTGCACTGGCGCTGAGTCAGCTGCTTGGCAATCAAGCACGAGTGCATGGACAGATAGTGGTGAATGGGCAAGATATCTCAGCACTGTCCAAAAAAGTGCTACGTAACTTTCGCTCGCAGATTCAAATGGTGTTTCAAGACCCTTTTGCCAGTATCAACCCTCGTATGACGGTCATGCAAATTGTGGAAGAAGGACTGTTGGTACAAGGCGTGGATAAAGACGCGCGTCAGCAGGCGGTGATGGAGAGTTTGGCTACCGTCCATTTGCCTTTAGCATTCGCGCAGCGTTATCCGCATGAGCTGTCCGGCGGTCAACGTCAACGCGTGGCATTGGCGCGCGCACTCATCATGAAACCGAGCCTACTTATATTGGACGAGCCTACCTCTGCGCTTGACAGTACCACGCAGGTAACGGTGGTCAGTTTATTGCGTGAAATTCAACAAAAGCTGCAAATAAGTTATGTCTTTATCAGTCATGATCTCAAAGTAGTACACGCACTATGTCAGCATATTATGGTACTAAAACAAGGGGCATGCGTGGAGTCTGGGCTCACAGAAGATATCTTTAGCCAGCCACAGCATCCGTATGCCAAGCAGTTATTAAAGGCGAGCAGTACACAATAATAGCGACATACCAAAAAAGGCAGTGGTACAATCATGCTAGACAGTGGTTTGCTTTATTCAAACATCCTTGCTGTACATATACTTATCTACTCTGCTATTGGCAAACGTCGTTTAGCCTTTATCAACTAGCTCAAACTATTGTTATCGCGGTTAAAATCATCATTAAAAAGGATTTTTGTACCCATGAAAAAACAAAACAGTATTACTAAATTAGTAAAGAATAACAGCTTGCAGTATGCTGGTTATTTGGCAGTGGCTAAGACACGCGCTAAAGTGCTAAAAGCAATCTCTTACGTGATACCTATCAGAAGACCGATGTTGTTTGTCGGTGAGGCTGCCTGTAATGAGCTATGCGACATGCTCATCAATGAAGGCAATACCAATGTCTTTATCGTCACTGATGCCGTGCTAAACAAACTCGGTATCCCTGCAAAAGTCACTGATTATCTAGATGCAAAAAATATCAGCTATCATGTCTATGATGGCATTACACCAGACCCTACTTTTAACGTAGTCGAAGAAGGACTGCGCCAATCTATAGCAGCAAATTGCGACGCTATTATCGCCATCGGCGGCGGCTCAGTGATCGATGCTGCCAAAATGATCGCTATGTCTCAAGGCAATAAATGCAAGCCTCAGCAACTGATTGGGATCCTTAAAGCAAGAAAGCCGTCGGCGCCATTATATTGCGTGCCTACAACAGCGGGTACTGGCTCAGAGGCAACCCTTGGTGCAGTGATATCTGATGATAAAACACACCAAAAAGCATTGTCTATTGATCCAAGAATGGTGCCGCTCGCCGCAGCGATTGACCCCATTATCATGAAAGGTATGCCAGCACACATCACCGCTGATACGGGTATTGATGTATTGACCCATGCATTAGAAGCATGGATGAGTGCCAATGCCAGCGTGGAGACGGACTACTATGCAGCCTCTGCCGTCAAATCTGTCATGCATTATCTACCATTAGCTTACAAAGATGGTGGCAATCTAAAAGCAAGAGAAGAGATGGGAATTGCCGCCCATTATGGTGGTATCGCCTTTAACAAAGCGGGCTTGGGTTATGTGCATGCCATTGCTCACCAATTAGGTGCCTACTATAGCATTCCTCATGGTCGTGCTAATGCGATCGTGTTGCCTTATGTGCTTGATGTTAATCGTAAAGCAAGCAAGCAGAGACTGACCGCACTGGCAAAAAGAACGGGTATGGTAGCAGACGGCCAAGCTGGTCATGGTGATAAAGAAATAGCAGATCATCTCATCGTACAAGTCAGAGCGCTTATCGCAAATTTAAATATTGATCCGACTGTTAGCGGTATGCAGGCCAGTGATTTTGATGATATTGCAAAAGCAGCAGCAAAAGAAGTCAGCGATACTTATGCCGTACCAACCTATCTCTCAGCAGCTGAAATTAAGGAAATCTTAACGAAAATTAAGCAAGTAAGTGATGAGAGTGCTGATAAAGACACTCAGAAAGCATCATAGCATTGTACTTGTACTGATAGACTTATGATAGACAAAAAAAGCCTATGACTCTTTTGAGGATAGGCTTTTTTAACACGTTTAAAACAATATAAGATATTGAAATAAAATAGTTTGTCTCTATATGTTAACTATCCTAAAGCCTGTGTCATGATCAAATCATCTTGTAATTTATCTTGTGCTACGACTTAATAAATTGCAAGTATATAACAATACAGGAATATTTTATTGATACATAAGCGTTACGATGGTTAAATGATATTATGTTTGGGAAATTTTTATGAATCGCATATTATCGTCTACAATGATTAACCTAGTTATCGTAACAATCATTACAAGACTCTGGCGTATACGGCAAAGACTATGAGCTTGATTTGCTAAAACTTGAAATCTTACTTTGTATAGCTAAAACAAAAAGGACGCATTAGCGTCCTTTTTGTTTGTTGTTACTCATAACAGCCTAAAATATTAATAGTTTAAAACGACGGTTGGCGCTTAGGGACGGCACCCAAAAATTCATTACGGGCTTGATTGTTGTGCTGATACTCACCAAGCATCGCAGTACTACGTGTAGTCGAATGCTGTTTGCTGACACCGCGCATCATCATACACATGTGCGAGGCATCCATGACCACCGCCACGCCGCGACAGCCAGTAACATCCATGATGGTTTGTGCAATCTGTTCACTCAGGTTTTCTTGTATTTGTAGACGACGAGCAAACATATCGACAATACGGGCAAACTTCGACAGCCCCAGTACTTGGCCGTCAGGCAGATAGCCAATATGCGCGACACCATGGAACGGTAGCATATGATGTTCACACAATGAATAAAACTCAATGTTCTGTACCAGTACTAGCTCACGATTGGCTGATGGAAAGACAGCATCATTGACCACCTCTTCAATGCTTTGATGATAGCCTTTGGTTAAGTGAGCAAAAGCCTTTGCCGCACGTACAGGTGTGTCTAATAAACCAGGACGATTCAAGTCTTCGCCAGTCGAACCAATCAGTTGGCGATAGGATTCAGTACTTTCTTTATAATCTGGGGTTATTATTGGGGTGTTACTCATAAGTTTGGCAGCCATCCAAAATGTGGGTGTAGCTTAACGTTGAATCCTATCATGTCAGGATTCTTATAAAATTGTGCAAGCTGGGAAGGGCTGTGATTATACTCGAAATCTGCTGAACTTCATACTGCTGTGGTGAGTAGTTCAGAGTTTAGTCATTACAGGGCTGTCAGAGATGCAATTAGAACGGTGACCATGATGATATTTCATTAGTATTATTGCGATACTAATGATAGTAACCAAGTACAGTTTACGACTGTTTACTTAAATGAATTCGTGTATAATAAGTCATCTTTTGATTTGCATCATTTCATGACGCGTCACTTTCTGATTACTCTAAATAAACCTATATTCTAAATCATCTCGATTGATTCAAAAGGAAATCTTATGCTATTGCAAGGACAACGATTTGTCGTAACTGGCATCGCAAGTAAACTCTCTATCGCTTGGGCTATTGCAGAAGCGCTACACCGCGAAGGCGCCTCACTGATCCTGACGTATCCGAATGATAAAATCAAAAAGCGTGTGGACATGGCTGCCGAACAGTTCGAAGCGGATTTGGTGCTAGAGTGTGATGTCGCCTCTGATGAGTCGATTGCTGCTTGTTTTGAGCAAGTAACCGCGCATTGGGGTGATGGTATTGATGGTGTGGTACACGCCATTGGTTTTGCCCCAATGGATCAGCTCGATGGTGACTTTGTGAGTGCCACCACGCGTGAAGGCAGCCACATAGCACATGATATCTCTAGCTACAGCTTTGTGGCATTGGCAAAAGCAGCTCGTGAGTTGCTTGCAATGCGTCATGGTTCTATGCTGACATTAACTTATGAAGGCAGTATCTCAGTATTGCCAAACTACAATGTCATGGGTATGGCAAAAGCCAGTCTTGAAGCCAGCGTGCGCTACTTAGCGACTTCTATGGGCGGCGACGGTATCCGTGTCAATGCGATCTCAGCAGGTCCAATTCGTACGCTAGCTGCTAGTGGCATCAAATCATTCCGTAAAATGCTCGATATCAGCGAAAAAATCGCACCACTACAACGTAATGTCAATCAGATGGAAGTAGGTAACGCAGCACTATTCCTATTATCTCCGTGGGCATCTGGTATCACGGGTGAGATCATGTTTGTTGATGCAGGCTTTAATACCGTCGCTATCAGTGAGCAGTTGATGATGCTGGATGAGCCAGCGCAATAATCATTTAAGTATTTTTTGCGTTGATGGTCATTATCAATGATTCACTCAGCTATTGAAATTGAAAAGGCAGCCAATTGGCTGCCTTTTCTCGTTATACTATGAGTCTTTTTGGCAGTAGACCTTTAGGTGACAAATATGATAACCAAGTTACCAAAGTGGATATTGTGGGGTGGGGCGGTATTGGCATTTAGCGCTGGCTGCGTGAACACAACTGCATTGATGGGATTTGCCAATTTATCGGTCTCGCATGTCACCGGTAATGTCAGCTTGTTTGCAGCAGCTATCGCTTATCGCTTATCGCTTACTCAGATTCTCATAGTATTTTGTATATCGGAGCGCTACTATTGTCTTTTTTGTCAGGGGCAATATTAAGCGGTTTTGTCATTGGGCAGACATCCTTAACACTAGGCCGTCGTTACGGGCGTGCGCTATATTTTGAAGCAGCATTACTAATAGCTGCCTACTGGTCATATCAGCAGCATGATTATCTCGGACAATTGGCAGCAGCGATGGCCTGCGGATTACAAAACGCGATGGTAGCCACTTATAGTGGAGCAGTTATTCGCACGACGCATTTGACAGGACTGACATCCGATATGGGTGCAGCAATCGGTAACTGGCTTGCGGGTCGCTCCATTAGTAAGCCGACATTGGGCTTTCAGGCCGTTATTTGGTATTGCTTCTGCGGTGGCAGTACAATAGGGGCTTTTTTGTTTGCCAAAGTTGGCTATGATGCGTTGCTTGTACCCATCGCAATCGTTCTAACCGCAGCATTTATATATAACTATGTCTCCAACCACTTGCCAGAACAAAGAGAAACAAAACTAAAAAAGCGCTCATCATCATGACAAGCGCTTCTTATTTTTGCTGTTAATACTAGATAACTGGCTTTATCTGCCGTTCTGCCATCTTTTATTTTTCGTCTTCTTCTTGATGATCTTCATGCTCATGCATACCTTGCATCATATCTAGCGCTGAGTCGTCAGTACGCTGTTGATCTTCTTTGGCCAGACTATCTTGATTGATGTCTTTTGGCGCCATTTTTGTGGTTGCATCGGTTTTATTTGCATCTGCCATAGTGTCATTCCTCTTGTTTTTATTGATGATTATCTATCTAACCCTAAGATTATGTGGTATCGGTTTTTACTTGTATAGCCCCAAATGATGAATGTTTGAATGCTTTATGTAATTTTTATCAACCAAGGCGTCCATTCAAAGCAGTGAGAACAAAGTAGTGAGAGAGTTACTATTGAAAAATCTCACAAAGTCGAGAGGTGATTATCATCAACGAATCAAACAGACATCCTAAAAAAACAAAAATAATCAAAATGTATTCATATATAAGTTATTCTGATATGATATTTTCGCGCGTAATGTTCGCTATATGAATATCATGATGTCTTACAATAAGTGTGTTGCAATAATTTTGACTTCATACTCACTTTGGATGCGATAAGGATAATTTATGTCAGAGAAAAAGCTGGATAGCCATATTCCTGATGATGGTAACGAGTATTTATTTACGGATACATTCCCAAAGGGAACGGGAAAAGGATTGATCGTGGTTGCCATTGCGGCAATCATTAGTTTTATTATTTACAGTGTATTGCCATTTGAGGTCAGTGCTAACAAAGGGCTAGCAATGCTGTTTTTTATCGGCGTGCTATGGCTCACTGAGGCGATACACGTCACAATCACTGCGATCTTGGTGGTTGTGGTTGGAACATTAATTGGCATTCCTGATTTTAATGCTGAAGTCGGTCTGCAAAGCTTTGCCAGTCCCATTATTTATCTCTTCTTTGGTGGTTTTGCCTTGGCGGCCGCGTTACATGTACAAAAGCTTGATAGAAAGATTGCGCTAAAAATTCTTTCGTTATCAGGTGGTAAGCTAAGTACCGCTGTACTATTGATTTTTGGCGTGACTGCTTTTTTGTCAATGTGGATCTCAAATACGGCGACAACGGCAATGATGCTACCGCTTGCCCTCGGTATTTTGACGCAAGTTGATAGTAAAGAAGATCGCGGTACATTTGTGTTTGTACTGCTCGGTATTGCGTATTCAGCAAGTCTCGGTGGTTTGGGTACGATTGTCGGCTCGCCACCAAATGCGATCGCCGCAAAAGCCTTGGATATTGCGTTTGTTGATTGGATGAAATTTGGTATTCCAATGATGCTGATACTATTACCAGTATTGTTGGGCGCGATGTACCTATTTCTAAAGCCTAATCTAAACCGCACGATGACCCTACAGCAAGATGAAACTATTCATTGGACCAAACCGCGCGTGCTGACGATTATTGTCTTTATTGTGGCAGCGGTGAGCTGGATACTCTCTAAGCAAATTGGTGCTGCAGTTGGTATCGAAGATACAGATGCCGTTGTTGCATTGCTGGCAGCAGTGGCGGTCGTGAGTTTGGGTCTGGTGTCTTGGAAACAAGTGTCAGACAACACAGATTGGGGTGTATTGATGTTATTTGGTGGCGGTATTGCGCTATCAAATGTTCTAAAAGTATCAGGTGCGTCATTAGTACTGGGTGAGACGGTTGCTAATGGCTTACAAACCGCGCCACTATTGGTTGTGATGCTTGCAATCTCAGCCTTCATTATTTTCTTAACAGAGTTTGCATCAAACACGGCATCAGCTGCGCTCTTAGTCCCTGTATTTGCGGCAATTGCCGAGCATATGGGTATACCGAGCGAAGTCTTAGTACTTATTATTGGTATCGGTGCATCCTGTGCCTTTATGCTACCAGTTGCGACGCCGCCAAACGCTATCGTGTTTGGTACCGGTTTGATCAAACAAACAGAGATGGTACGTACAGGTGTCATCCTTAATATTATCTCTACTGTTATCGTTGGGTGTTGGGCGTATTTCTTCCTATTATAAGTCTAACGAACCATTAGCATTACCATGATAAATAAAACCTGATGTCCCAATATTAATGAGGCATCAGGTTTTTATTTTTTATACTCTCTTAATTTATTACATTATAACTTATGGGGATAATAGGGCGTGTTGAACATTCGC
>NZ_DDNS01000033.1:7867-25258 GCF_002341255.1 Psychrobacter sp. UBA2514 | reverse complement strand
GAATGTTCAACACGCCCTAGACATTATGACGACATTCAATAATAAAAATTGCATTACAATCGCTGCTATAGTCAAGTCTAAATAAAAACAATACAGGACAATAAATTCATTTGATTCAACACTATTTTTCTTGCTTGCTGTGACTGCGTCTCCAGAGGCTGCGAAAAATAACGTTGAATCTTATTGTATCGATTTTATAGTAATCTAACTATATTTCAGATATCCATATCAATGTCTTTGCGCTTGACGCTGTGCTTGCCGATATCAAAAAGCGCAATTACGCGCTGATAACCTGTATAGAGACACCGCGAGGTAAACGCTGGCAGACTGAGCATATTAAGATCGCTTATGATCATGAAGCAGCAGCAGAACTGGCGCTCAAAAATGAACGTAGAGATTGGGCATTTGCTTTAAAAACAGGGCGGGTATTGTAATAAGACGCGCTCGATATTATGTTCAATTAAAATTAGCTACAATGAAAAATTTATAAGGACGGCGTTACATGTTAACTTTATATATGGCTCAACTTGGTGGCCGTCCCAAAGGTCGCCTGATTGAACAGCATGACATCTTTTTTGGTGTGGCCAATCACGTCAGCGAGCTGGTAGAGGATATCAATCAGCATTGGCCAGAAGTCAAAAACAAATGGCACATTGATTCGTATCGAGCGATTACTAAAGTTGATGGCTATGCGATCAAACTGGTTAAATCAGGTGAGCAGGTAAGCAAAGATGCTAACTTAAAGCTGTTTTTTATCAATTTGGGCGGCTATCAGCAGGGAAGTTTTGAAGAGTTTCATTATAAGCTTCTGATCGTTGCCCCCAGTCAAGCCGAGGCCATTAAGCAAGCCAAACAAAGCGAGTTTTATAAACAGTTCACTTTTAAAGATAATGCATCGCCGTTCGACGCCGCTTCACATATTGATGATAAGTTTGAGGTCGATATAGATGATATCTATAACGTGAATGATCTGCTCTCAAATGCTCAGCTGTTGATTGAGCCTATCGTTGATGCAGGCGGTGTCGATATCAAAGAAGATAAAGAATATGTGGGTTATCTGAGTATTAAAAATCTAAGGAAATTATCCTAATATGTCACTAGATATGTATTATAAAAGTGGTCTAATCCGCAAAGCGCGCTGTCAGATATCTGATGATATGCTGCCCATCCTTTATCAGATTCACGATAACGCAAAATTTCCACGATTAACGTGGTTAATTAACAATATTTATGAAAACCCGCAGATTCGTCCTGACGTAGCGAAAGAGTTAGCTAACGAGATGTTAGGGTTTGAAAAATTGATACTGTCACTACATCTTCCTTTTCCTAGGCTGGCACTGCAAAAAATGCATACCTTTTTTGTGGGGGCTGCGACTCACCAACAGGTTATTTATACTGTTAGTCATTAGTTTTCTCATTTAGACCATTTCTATGCCTTTAATGGTGTGAAATTTAATATTTATGGTCTAAGTGTGTCTTGATTTAATACTGATTATTAGATAGAGGCATTATCGTCCTCATAGCCATAGAAAAAACTTCAGCTTTGCAACTAAGCATCATACAAGCATCATAACTACCTTGAATCACCCTGCATTTGCCTCCATAATCTAACCACTTATACATAATAAATAGCCTAAGCAAATATGTCTGATACTTTTGAAAATACCAGTCTAAAAACATCTACCGTAGATGAAACTAACAGTGCAAAGCGACCAGCGGAATTACTGAATGATTTACCAGTACTTGCTAAAGATAGCTATTACTTAAGCCGTCTCGAACGAGAGCTGGCGCGCGCTGCGGTGTCCAAAAACAAAAAAGCTAATCATGTTTCTGAGCAAAAAAACAATCACGACGAGGCCCTTACCAAGAAGCGTGCCCAATACGACAAGATAAAAACGCGCTCTCAAAAAGCAGTGCAGGCACGTATTGATAGCATCCCAAGTGACTTACCTGCCAAATTAAATCTTGACCTGCCTGTTAGTCAACGCGCAGAAGATCTGGTACAAGCGATCATTGATAATCAGGTCATTATCGTGGCGGGTGAGACAGGTTCTGGTAAAACAACGCAGCTACCTAAGCTTGCCATGCTGGCAGGGCGCGGTATTACCGGACAGATAGGGCATACGCAACCAAGGCGATTGGCGGCTCGTAGCGTTGCAAACCGTATTGCCGAAGAGCTGGGTGAGCCTTTAGGTAATACGGTTAGTTTTAAGATTCGCTTTAATGAGCAAGGCTCCGCGCAATCGATTGTTAAGCTGATGACCGATGGTATTTTGCTGGCTGAGCTGGGTCACGATCGTTTTTTGAGTAAATACGATACGATTATTATCGATGAGGCGCATGAGCGTAGTTTGAACATCGATTTTATTATGGGTTATCTCAAAAAAATGCTACCCAAGCGCCCAGATTTAAAAGTCATTATCACTTCAGCGACCCTCGATACCACGCGCTTTAGTGAGTACTTTAGTCATTATGATGCCAAGCTAAAACGGCAAGTTCCTGCACCTATCTTTAACGTCGAGGGACGCAGTTTTCCAGTAGAAGTTCGTTATCGTCCGCTGACCGATGAGCCAGTAAACAGCTCAGAAGATGACAGCTATGATGATTTTGAAGAGAACCTGCCGCGTGCGGTGGTTGCTGCTGTCGAGGAATGTTTTAGCGACGCGCAAAATAAAGGCCATCCCGATCAGGCTGATACCTTGATATTTGCCGCGACTGAAGCAGAAATTCGTGAAATGCAAGAAGTGCTTGAGCGCCATGGCCCACGTCATACCGAGGTGCTACCGCTGTTTGCACGGCAGACGTATGAAGAGCAGCAGCGTATCTTTCAGCCATCAGGTCGAGGTCGACGTATTGTCATTGCGACCAACGTTGCTGAGACTGCGTTGACTGTACCGGGTATTCGCTATGTGATTGACTTGGGGTTTGCGCGGATTTCGCGTTACTCGTATCGCTCACGTGTGCAGCGTCTACCGATTGAAGCGATTTCGCAAGCGGCTGCCAACCAACGTAAAGGTCGTTGTGGCCGTGTCGCGCCAGGTGTCTGTATTCGCTTATATTCTGAGGAGGACTTCAACGGTCGTCCTGAATTTACTGAGCCTGAGATTCTACGTACCAATTTGGCATCTGTGATATTGCAGATGGCCAATCTGCGTCTGGGCAGTGTCGATGACTTTGATTTTATCGAGCCACCTGATAGTAGGTTAGTCACAGATGGTCACAAGTTGCTTGATGAGCTAGGAGCCATTACGTCCAAAAAGGACAGTACTCAAGATAAACGAAACCCATCAAAACGGCAAAAGGGGCTTGATCACCTGCGCTTGACCGCAACAGGTCAGAAAATGGCACGTATGCCAATCGATCCAAGGCTGGCACGTATGCTGGTGGCTGGTTCTGACTTTGATTGTATACGTGAGATGCTTATCGTGGTGGCGGCGCTCGCTGTGCAAGATCCTCGTGAGCGCCCTGCCAACAAGCGTACGCAAGCGGATCAAAAGCATGCGGTCTTCCGTCAAGATGATTCAGATTTCTTGTTTTATTTGAGTCTATGGAAGGCACTGTTTGAAAAAGACGAAGACGGCAATAAACTGTCTGGTAATCAGCGTAAGCAGTTTGCGAAAAAGAACTATCTGAGCTTCCCGCGTGTTCGTGAATGGCATCAAACGCATCGTCAATTGCTACAAATGGTGACAGATCTTAAGCTGATAGATACCAGTGATGCACAAGCGTCTGATAAAAATGTCGCTAAGAATGACCCGACTGCAATCGAAGACGAAGCGTTAAAAGCGGTCAAATATGCTAATTTGCATAGAGCGTTATTGACGGGTCTGCTGTCTATTATTGCGCATAAGACTGAAAGCCGCGGTGAGTATTTGGCAGCGCGTCAGCAAAAAGCCAAAATATTCCCAGCGAGTACGGTATTTAAACAAATACCGCCTTGGGTGATGGCGTTTGAGATGGTTGAAACCTCGCAAGTATTTATGCGTACCGTTGCCAAAATTGAACCCGAGTGGATCATCTCAGCGGCAGGAAACTTGCTCAAGTATCATTATTTTGAACCGCATTGGTCCAAAAAAACAGGACGGGTCAAAGCATACGCGCAGATTAGTCTATTTGGCTTGATCATCATTAGCAAGCAGCTGACCAATTATGAGCAAGTAAACTTGGTCGAGTCGCGAGAGATTTTCATTCGTGATGGGTTAGTGACTGGTAACTTCGGTCGTAATGCGCCATTTTTACAGCACAATATGGACAAGATTGCCCATGTTGAGCGCATCGAAGATAAGCTACGTCGCCGTGATCTATTGGTTGATGAAGAAACGCTATATCAGTTCTATGACAAAAAGATTCCTGAACACGTCGCCAGCCGCAAAACGTTTGAAGACTGGCGCGCAGAGGTAGAAAAAAACGATGCTAAGTATCTGTTTTTTACCGATGAGGATGTACTCACTAGTCAAGCACCGACCACGGGCGATTTCCCAGAAGTATGGAAGCTGGGCGATTTAAAGCTGCCACTGCGTTATGTCTTTGATCCAGCAAGTGATGATGATGGCGTGACCATACGCGTACCGCTTGCTGCATTACCACAGCTCGACGCCATTGAGCTACTATGGGGTGTGCCTGGTTGGCGCTACGAGCTGGTATTGCAGTTGCTCAAATCATTGCCAAAAGATATCCGTCGTCAGATCGTCCCGATACCTGATACCGCAGATAATTTGTTTGATGAGCTGCAGCAGCAAGGTGGACAAGGGCTGTTAAAACAGCTGTGCCAAGCGCTCAATCGCCGCGGTATTATGTCGGTGACGCCAGAGAGCTTTAGCCCTTCCACGATTGATCGTTATCTGCAGCCACAAATCTGTGTGGTCGATGACAAAAACCGCATTATCGAAAAAGGTCGTGATCTACAAACGCTACAGATTCGTCATGCCTCTGAGACCAGTCAAGCGGTGAATGAGCAACAAGGCGCGCATACTGAATTCCCTGAGCATTTTACCTTTAGCAAAAATCATCATAGTGCAGGCGTGGTTATGAAGCAGTTTGCGGCGCTCGTGGCTGATGAAGCAGGCGAAGCGGTATCGATCCATCAGTACACCGATGTCAATGCCGCACTACAAGCGCATCGTATCGGCGTATTGACCTTGATCAAAGGGAAGCTTGGCGCAAAGAAAAAACAGCTCACCAGTCAAGTGGATAAAATATTCAAACTGGCATTTGCACCGCTTGGTGATATGGAAAAGCTAAAAACAATCGTCATTGATGCTACATTGGATGCTACGCTTGAAGAGCATTATGTGTTATTTGATCATACCGAGAGCCTGCCTGAGAGCGCTGACGATATCGCAGTTGGATTGAGCGAGGAGTTACCGTTTACGCCTGAAGAGTATGCACAGACGCTAGAAGTTGTGTTAAATAACTTCTTATTGACCGGTCAAAGCGTCATAAAAACGCTGAAAAATGTTTATACGCGCTGGCAGCGTATTCGCCAGAGTCTGTTGATGTTAGACCGCGAGATATTTGGGGAATCTATCGATGATATCGAAGATCAATTAGAAGATTTGTATTTGGCTGATTTTGTTTACCGCATGGATTATAGCCATTGGCAGCAGTATCCACGTTATCTTGAGGCACTAGAGATTCGCTTAGAGCGTCTTGAGCATAATTTGGATGCCGACCTTGATGGTGTCTACGCGCTTGACTTGCATATGGAGCGGCTAGCAGGGCGTGCGGACAAAGAAGCTATTAGCGAATATCGCTGGATGGTGGAGGAGTATCGTATCCAGCTATTTGCTCAGCCGATGAAAACTCGTGTGGCAGTTTCGCCCAAGCGTCTTAGTAAAATGTGGGATAAGGTGGGCTAGAACTAAAAGTTTCTTTGAATGTTAAGGCCGGATCAGCAATTGCTACTCCGGCCTTTTATTTAAGTAGGTTTTAATGACTCATCTTTTCTGTGAGCACGCCCATACTATAAAGCATGAACGCAATCACTGTCAGTGCTACGATAAATGGTGTCAGTATCCAAATCACCACGTTAATCAGAATTGACGGCAGCAATCCATTAAATAGTTCGAGATCTGGGGTAAAAAAATCTGTCATCACATCCACTGCACGCTTGGCAATGGGGAAGAGTAGAGTGCTGAGGGCCAGCATATAGATATATTTGCCAAAGCCTGGGTCACTCATAACGACCATAAAGTAAAATACTAAAAAATAAGTAATGGCTAGCGCCCAGCATTTGAGAGTGTAGCTTAAACGAATCATATCATTTCCTCCCCAAGCTTTTCGATAAATGTGCATAAAAAACTACGCTATATCCAATATTTTGAATATATTATATGTTATATATCGAATATATAAGAGAAGTCAATCATTTTTTATCAAAAAGCACCATAAAGCCACGTCTTTTTAGGGCGTGGATGTCAGGTATCAGTCATTATCTCCCAACATTGGGATTGTCTTGATTGCGGTTGGTACAATAAAAAAGAGCCAGTAGCTTCACTACTGACTCTCATCATTCATAAGTGTAAAAACACTAGTCAATACATTATTTATAGTCAATAACTATAGTTGGCAGTTTACTTGATACTGTTGACCATTGTCTGAGGCGATGGTCATAATGCCAAAGTCTGCTTTGGTATGCCAGTCATAGGTGGTCTTTGGGTTTACATTGTTTACATAACGTACGCCAGAGCCTGATACTGCTTGCTCTAGCGTGATTTTTGCGTCTTGTAGACCTACCTTTGGCAAGGTGACGTTTAGGTTGGCCGCTTGACCATCCGCTGCATAGGCGGCAGTAATCATGCCGTTGTCTTCACAGGTAAATGACTGAACGACTGGTTTGGCAGCAGTGGTTGGGGCGGTGGTGGTCGGAGCGTTGGTTGCACAAGCGGCTAACAAAACGGTAAAAGGAGCAACAGCAAGTAATTTTTTCATAAACGATATTCCTCAAGTTGGTAAGTGAATGTGCGTTGTTATACTGAGCAATATGATACATGTTCGAATGTAATTTCGTGTTATGGTTAGAGTCTACTAAGGTAATTATTTCTGTCTTTTTCGTGATTTGCTAAGTCCTGGTCGTTTAAGTGATTGAGCGATATTTGGTTTTTTGTTTACACTGTTTTTTTGTTTAACATAAATACCAGTACCGCCCCTAAGATGACTATACTGGCGATCAGAAAGTTGAGCGTCAGCTGCTCAGATAAAAATATCACGCCTAGTACAGTCGCAATCACAGGCACACACAGCTGAACGATCGCCGCTTGTGTGGTTTTTAACAATGGCATCGCCGTATACCAAATACTGTAACCCAGCCCTGATGCGATCGCTCCTGACGCACAGGCGAGCAATATCCCTTCGCTGGTAATACTTTCTAAGCTGATGTTTTTTAAACCTATTTCATCCAGATACATTAGGCCCACCAGTAGTAATATCGGAACGGCCACCAAACTCCGCACAAAGTTAAACCCTGTCGCTCGTAGCGGTGAGATGCATGATTTGCCGCGTATGCTGTATACTCCCCAAGCCGCACCGCTCAGTGCCATCAATGCTGCAGCGTTGGGTGATGGAACGGCCGCCGATGGCAACATCAAATACACAAATCCTGCGACTGCGACGATAAATGCCAGCCACTGTACAGCACTAAGCTGCTCTTTTTTGTAGATACCCCAGCCAATCATCGTAATCTGAACGGCCGAAGACAAAATTAAAGCACCTGTACCAGTATTAAGCTCTACATAGGCAATCGAAAAACATAACGCGTAAATGACCAAGCTGACACTACTAAGCCAACTGCCTTTGTCATTTAAGATAGCATCAACAGAAGGCTTGTCAGAGGCGAGTACTTGACGCTGTAGTTTGTAGGCGTGAATCGTCATAATAAACACTAAGCAAACAGTCGCACTGAGCAGACGAATGACCGTAAAACTCCAAGCATCTATATAACCTTCTGCCAACGCCATCCGGCAAAACAGGGAGTTTGCAGCAAATGCGATCAAGGCAATAGTAGTATAAACAATGGCTTTCAAAAATAATTCCTACAATGAATAAGGGAGCATAAAACAGGCTTGCATAGCGTTTCAATGGTGAATTTAGAATATAACGATAACGTATTTTTGAGCAAAAACAATTGCCGTCTCACAAGACAGTATATTTTGTCGTACTTGTGACAAAAAGTCTTTCTTAAATACGAATAACGATAGTTGTATTGACGATAAGGTCTGAAAATAGGGATGATGTGCTTCGCATCAAACGAACTATTAGAACATCATTCATTAAACACAATACATCAGATAAATAAATTGGAAATGAGAATATGGATTGGGCAAGTATTTTTATTCATGACACAACTTGGTCGTTTGCCGTTGAAATCTTAATACGTGTCACCGTCATGTTTGTATTAATTATCACGTTCTTGCGCTTCACTGGCAAGCGCGGCATTCGTCAGCTTTCTATCTTTGAGCTGACCATCATCCTATCACTTGGCTCTATCGCGGGTGACCCTATGTTTACTGAGGATTTGCCGATTATTCAAGCCGTACTAATCATGGGTTCAGTCATTGTTCTTTACCGAATCTGTACGTGGGTTATGATGAAATGGCAGCCTTTTGAAGACTTATTGGAAGGCAAGTCACTTTATATCGTAGAAGATAGCATGCTGGTGCTCGATAAAATTAAGAAAGGCAAAATGTCTCACGATGAGTTTTTTGCTGAAATGCGTCAACAGGGCGTTGAGCATTTGGGTCAAGTGCGCATCGGTTTGCTTGAGACGGACGGCAACTTTAGTATTTTATTGCATTCCTCTGAAAATACAGTTTACGGCATGCCGCTGTTTCCCAAGCAATATCAAGCTGTTGAGCAAGTAGAGATAGGGGCTCATTACGCCTGCATGTATTGTGGTTATGTCGAGCAAATATTAGAAGCTGATAAATGCTGCCCGCGCTGTGAGGATGATTGCAATAATTGGGCTAAAGCGTTAAACAATCAGATAGTCAAGTAGCGTAACGACTAGGCTAATATAACGATAATGCTGCCTTATCAACTAAGCTAAGGCAGCATTAATTCAAACTATTATCAGTTTATGTGACTTTATTTATACAGCGCTTGGCTTATGTGACTTTGTACCAGTCAAGTTTGCGAGTCATCACCATGACACAGGCAAGTACCATAAAGCAGAATATCGCGCCCAGTAATAGATTGAGATCTTCTGTAATTAAAATGCCGAAAAAGGCAACATATAGTCCAGCAAGTGTTGCGGTAAAGAGTAAAGCCCGTTTCAAACCGCCAAATACATAGTAGCTATACCAACCAATAAGTCCCACGCACGCGCTAGCGGCTATAGTATATACTTGCCAAAAGACAATTTGCTCAGCAAGTGGTAGCAATAGGACATAAAAAATAATTTGGTTAATAGTGTTTTTGCATGTTGGCGCCTCCTAAATGTCTTGAATCCACAGCTGCTGATACAGTTGGCTGCGGCGTTAATAGACATCATAGAGAGGAGGTAGCGAGAAAATATGCAAGGAAGATGAATAGTATGTGGAAAACCATTCTAGGGATTACCGAGATGAGCGAGCTGCGCGATTACTTGCCGGACACGTTCTTTTCTATCGCCACTAATACGCACAAAAGGTTTTTGATGCTTGCTTAATTGACTGGCAAAATAGGCGCTTATCTCATCACGTTGGTACGGACTGTCTCGCAGGTCATCAGCCACCCAAGGTATATCAACCTTAGTCAATAGTATCAAATCATAATGATGTGCCAATGCTGCTTGCTCAAGAGCGGTGGGGCAGTTACCATAATACCAATGAGAGTAGACCATTAGCTCAAACAGACTGGTATCACAAAACAAATAGCGGTTTTCATTAGACGTTTGGGTGACTTGTTTAGCCAGTTTGTTCTCTAACGCAATCTGACCTTGTGCGATAGGTAGCAGGTCATCCCATGTACAAGTAAGCTGCTCATCATCCCACTTCGCTTGCAAGTAAGTACGCATATATTCTGACACCCACAGACTATCGAAATGCGCTGCCAAATCACGGCACAGGGTTGTTTTCCCCGTACTTTCTGCGCCCAAAACTGCGACAGTAATGACAGATTCAGGCGTATGCTGTTCGAGGTTGTACACGGTAGCGTCGTTGCCATTCATAATAGGCCCAGATTGCAATGAGAGTGAAGACTACATATTGTAGCGCGGTAAAAGTAAAGCCTTTATAAAAGTATAGTGGTACTGATATCGCATTAGCAATGATCCATAGTATCCAATGCTCAATTTTGCGCCGTGCCATAAGCCACATGGCCATCAAAAACAGAGCCGTGGTGAGCATGTCAGTATAGTCCACCCAAGTGAATAAATGTACACCAAGAACGGCACCATCAAAACTAAAGCCGTTATTAATCACCGGACGGAAATAGTATATCAGCGCCACAAAAGACATGGTTGCTATTGCCAAAGCAGACAAGATAGGTACATCGCCTGCATGCAAATGCTCAATACGGACGTTGTTTGACTCATGTGTCTCTATAGGCTGATTCTTTTTGTTCTTTGACCAGTTAATCCAACCATATAAACTCATCACCGTATAGTAAGCATTGATGAACATATCGCCAAACAGCTGCCATTTCCATAGTAAATATACAAATATCGCAGTGCTGATTAAGCCAATTGGAAAGACTAAGATATTGGTTCTGCTGGCAAGCAAGACACTTGCCACACCAAAAACCACGGCAATCAACTCTAAGACGATAAATGTCGTGGAGTAATCCGCATATTGACCAAATAACCAAGTAAGAAGTTCTGCCATTAGTATTCCTAAAGATGAGCGTGTATCGATGTGTTTGGGTGGTTATACAGAGCAAAATGGCGCTAATTATAACGTAGCTATCAAAGAATGACGTGAGTCTTTGCTTATTTATCGCCAGAAACAGATTATTTGTAACAAAGCATTAGAAAAAATTTAATATTCAGGCATAATAAACACACTGATTTTAAGTTTACAGTTATTCACTGAATTTGAATGGCTATTATTTTCCACTTTTATGCTTATTCCAAGCACCACAGTAGTAGACAAGGAAGCGTATCATGACGACTTGTATCACAGGCACTGGTCTTTATATTCCACCTTACAGTATTAGTAACGAAGAGCTAGTTGAGTCATTTAACCAGTATGTTGAAAACTATAATACCGAACATGCTGAAGAGATAGCTGCAGAGACAATGACGGCACTTGAGCCTTCTTCAGCTGCTTTCATCGAAAAAGTATCTGGTATCAAATCACGTTATGTGATGGAAAAAGACGGTATTTTAGACCCTGAAATCATGGCACCAGTCATTGCCTATCGTAACTTAGGTGAAGAGCTGTCTGTGATGGCAGAAATGGGCGCGGCTGCGTTAAAAGACGCATTGGCTGATGCTGGACTTGAGGCCAACGATCTAGATGGTATTATCCTTGCTTGCTCAAACTTCCAGCGCACTTATCCTGCGGTTGCTATTGAAATCCAAAATGCCATTGGTATGGTTGGCGGCTTCGCTTATGATATGAACGTTGCGTGTAGTGCGGCAACGTTTGGCCTATCACAAGCGCATGGTTCTATCATCTCTGGTCTTGCCAAACGTGTGGCTGTGGTCAATGTCGAGATTACCTCGGCGCATCTAAACTGGCGCAATCGTGACAGCCACTTTATTTTTGGTGATGTAGCAACGGCGACTATTGTTGAAGAATTAGACACGCCAAAGGGTTATGAGATTCTAAACGCTAAGCTATTTACTCAGTTTTCGACCAACATCAAAAACGAATATGGCTTTATGGATCGCTCAGAGTATCTAGCCGCGCAAACGGAGATGTATCCAGACATCAAAGCGCCGGTCACTGATAAACTGTTTTTGCAAAATGGTCGCAAAGTATTCCGTGAAGTTTGTCCAAAGGTGTCTGAAGTTATCACTGAGCATCTGCAAGAAAATGATATACCGACCTCTGATGTTAAGATGATGTGGCTACATCAAGCTAATGCCAACATGATAGATTTGATTTTACGCACTGTCATCGGTAAAGATGCTGACAAATCAATCGCACCAAGCGTGATTGCTGAATTTGCCAATACCAGCTCAGCGAGCCCAATGATTGTATTCCATCGCTATAAGGATGAGCTAGCGTCAGGTGATCTAGGTGTTATTTGCTCATTTGGTGCCGGTTATTCTATTGGCTCAGTATTGGTTCGTAAAGTCTAACGTTTTAATACGATGTTTTTGATAGATAAAAATAGCTAAGAGTCTTCTTAGCTATTTTTTTGTCTACTAATGGTATCAGAACCAAGTATCTTTATTTAAGAATAAGTAGAGATATTTGAGAGTATAGTGACAAGATTGCTGCGAATATTGAGAAGAATGCTTAGAGGTTTTAATTTACCCCAAAAAATTTGCTATAATCACGAGCTTATTCCTCTTATCCAATTAAAAGTCCTTTTATGAAAGAATCCTTACGCCTGCGTTTAGACCAGATGGTAGACCGTTATGAAGAGGTCACCGCCTTGTTATCAGATCCTAGTGTCATCAGTGATAATAATAAATTTCGCGAATTGTCTGTCGAGCACAGCGACTTGATGGACATCACGACCTTATGGCAGAACTATCTGAATGCAGAAACGGATCAAGCCGATGCAGAAGCGATGCTAGCTGACGCGACAGATCCTGACATGAAAGAGATGATGCTCGATGAGATTGAAACGGCACGTGATACCATTGTAGAGATGGAAGAAGCGCTTAATGTCATGATGCTACCAAAAGATCCTAACGATAAGGTGCCAGCATTCTTGGAGATTCGTGCTGGGACGGGCGGTGATGAAGCAGCGATTTTCTCTGGTGATTTGTTCCGCATGTATCAAAAATACGCGCAAACCCAGGGCTGGACTGTTGAAGTTCTATCCGCGAACGAAGGTGAACACGGCGGTTATAAAGAAATCATTACTCGCGTATCGGGTAATAGCGTCTATGGACGTTTAAAGTTTGAGTCTGGCGCTCACCGTGTACAGCGTGTCCCTGAGACCGAAAGTCAAGGTCGCGTGCATACGTCAGCTTGTACGGTTGCAGTCATGCCAGAAGTTGAAATCGATGATACCGTTGATATCAATCCTGCGGATATTAAGATGGACACCTTTCGCTCAAGTGGCGCGGGTGGTCAGCACGTTAACACCACTGACTCAGCCGTACGTTTGACGCATATTCCCACGGGTACTGTGGTAGAGTGTCAACAAGAGCGTAGCCAGCACAAAAACCGTGCACATGCGATGAAAATGCTGGTCTCTAAAATCCAGCAAGCCAAAGTACAAGCGCAGGTCGATGTAGCGGACTCTATACGCCGTGACTTGGTCGGTAGTGGCGACCGCTCAGAGCGTATTCGCACCTATAATTTCCCGCAAGGGCGCATGACCGATCATCGTATCAACCTTACCTTATACAAGCTTGACTCCATCATGGAAGGTGACTTGGATGAGATTCTTGATGCACTGTTACGTGAGCATCAGGCTGACTTGATGGCCAGCATCGGCGGCGAAATGTAAGCCATAGCGGTGAACTATGCGAGTGAGGTTAAGAAGGGGTATAGCGATTAGCGTTGCCATATTCCCAAATTGGGAATATAATTGGATACTATACACTAAGTCATATGAGAGTTATTGCCAAAAGCAGTTTACGTAAATTCTGGGAACAGCCTAACAATGGTGATGCAAAAGGTCAGCTAGAAGCTTGGCATGATTTTGCACTAAAAGCCAGTTGGCAATCGCCGCAAGATATCAAAAACGATTTTAAGAATGCGAGTATTTGCGCTAATAATAGAGTCGTTTTTAATATTGCAGGCAATAAATACCGATTGGTGGTTGAGATGCAGTATCAGGCTGGTATTGCTTGGGTCAAGTTCATCGGTACTCATAGTGAATACGATAAAATTGATGTGGAGGTTGTCAATGAATATTAAACCAATTCGTAATGATCAAGATCTAGCACATGCATTTGCTCAGCTACAAGCTGTGTTTCAAGCTGATGAGGGTACACCTGAGGCTGACGAGCGTGAAGTGCTAGTAACCTTAATTGAAGCTTACGAAAACAAATATTATCCTATCGAACATGCCGAAGCTGTCGATGCTATTATTTTTCAGATGGAAAATCTAAATTTAAGTAGAAAGGATTTGACACCTTATTTGGGATCGGCAAGTAAAGTATCTGAAGTATTAAATCGTAAACGCCGATTGAGTTTGCCAATGATAAGAAAACTACATGAAGGGCTGCACATTCCTTATGAAAGTCTTATTCACTAGGTCTCCTCTATTTGAGATACTATTGTTTTGAGTATCAAATATTAACTAAAGATAGTTTACGGCTATCGTATTATGAGAGTTTTATGTCAACAAATAACCAAGACCAAACCCAAGCGCCAGAAGACACCAATGAACTGATCGCGCAACTTCAAGCCAAGCTAGATGATATCACTGCCTCAGATAAACAGCCGTACCCAAACACCTTTAAACGCACCCATTATGCAAAAGATTTGCAAACGGCTTTTGATGGTGTGTCAAAACAAGAAATTGAAGAAAAAGCGGCGAATGGTGACAAAACACAGGTCAATGTGGCGGGCCGTGTCATGTTAAACCGTGGCTCATTCATCGTTATCCAAGACATGACAGGTCGCATCCAATTATATGTGGCACGTAAAGAGCTTGATGAGGAAACGCGTGCAAGCATCAAATCTTTGGATTTAGGTGATATTGTTGGTGTGTCAGGCTATATTGGTCGCTCAGGTAAAGGCGATTTATATGTGCATATTGAAGAGATTACGCTGTTGACTAAGACCCTACGTCCGATGCCAAATAAGTTCCATGGCCTAGCAGATGTAGAAGCGCGCTATCGCAACCGTCATCTTGATTTGATGACCAATGAGACGACTCGCGATACCTTTATGGTTCGCAGTCAGATCGTCAGCGGCATTCGTCAGTTTATGCTGAATGAGCGTTTTATGGAAGTTGAAACGCCAATGATGCATCCCATTCCAGGTGGCGCGGTGGCTCGTCCATTTGAGACACATCATAATGCTTTGGATATGCCATTATACTTGCGTATCGCGCCTGAGCTTTATCTCAAGCGTTTAGTCGTTGGTGGGTTTGAGCGAGTATTTGAGATTAACCGTAGCTTCCGTAACGAAGGGGTCTCAACCCGACACAACCCTGAATTTACCATGATTGAGTTTTATCAAGCCTATGCTGATTATCATGATTTGATGGACTTGACTGAGCGCATGTTTAATCAGCTAGCGATAGATGTCTTGGGTACGACAGAGATTACCTATCAAGAAGAAGCCATCAGCCTAAAAGCGCCATTTGCTCGTCTATCCATGTCTGACGCCATTGCAAAATATGCCAAAGACTTTGATATGTCACGTATCGACGATCGTGACTATCTGGCACAATACGCCTCAGTGACCCTTAAACAGCAGGTCAAAGAGGTGTTCGGTGTGGGCAAGCTCAAAACCATCATCTTTGAAGAAACGGCTGAGCATCAATTACGTCAACCAACGTTTATTACTGAATATCCAGCTGAAACGTCACCATTGGCACGCCGTAATGATGACAATCCTGAGATTACCGATCGTTTTGAGTTGTTTATTGGTGGTCGCGAGTTGGCGAATGGTTTTAGCGAGCTTAATGATCCAGCGGATCAAGCTGAGCGCTTCCGTGGTCAGGTTGCCGAAAAAGATGCAGGCGATGATGAAGCCATGCACTTTGATGAAGAATATATCGAAGCATTGTCTTACGGTCTGCCGCCAACCGCTGGTGAAGGTATTGGTATCGACCGCCTTGTGATGCTATTTACTGACTCTGCCAGTATCCGTGATGTGATTTTATTCCCACACATGCGCCGCAAACACGATTAATGATGAATGAGTCGTTAACCAAAGCCGCTTATTAAGCGCGGCTGAGTCATAATCAAATCAGCAAGAAGCCAGACGAATGCGCTGGCTTTTTGCTATAATGAATACCGAAAAATCGTATTAAAAATAAGAATATTAATTACTTGGCACAATGGATAGCTATGTCGCAGCAATATCAAGTTTTAGCTCGCAAATATCGACCCAAAAACTTTCATGAGTTGATTGGGCAGACGCATGTCTCGCAAGCGCTGATTAATGCAATTGATTATAATCGCTTGCATCATGCGTATCTGTTTACTGGTACCCGAGGTGTGGGTAAGACGACGATTGCGCGTATTTTATCTAAATGCTTGAACTGTGATACGGGTATTACTAGCACGCCGTGCGGTGTTTGTGATAATTGTGTGGCGATTGATCAGGGACGTTTTATTGATCTTATTGAGATTGATGCCGCCTCTCGTACCAAGGTCGAGGACACGCGTGAGCTGCTTGACAATGTGCCTTATGCGCCAAGCCAAGGGCGATATAAGGTGTACCTCATTGATGAGGTGCATATGCTGTCGACCCACAGCTTCAATGCACTCCTCAAAACGTTAGAAGAGCCACCTGAGCATGTAAAGTTTTTGCTAGCGACCACTGATCCACAAAAATTACCGATTACGATTATTTCGCGCTGCTTGCAGTTCGTATTGCGTCCATTACCACAAACATTACTTAGCGAGCATCTAGCAAATATTTTAACCCAAGAGCAGGTTGGGTATACTCAGCCTGCCATTTGGCAACTGGCAAGTGCGGCTAAAGGCTCTGTGCGTGATGCATTGTCACTGACAGACCAGGCCATTGCATTTGGTCAAGGGTCACTTGATGATGCCACTGTCAATGCAATGCTTGGTCTTATTGACTCTGCCGACTTGGTACGATTGATCACAGATATTTATAACCATGACAAAACCGCTGTTGCCGCGCATATTGAGCAAATGCGCGCGCAAATGGTTGATGCAACGAGTATGTTTGATGGGCTTGCTGAGCTACTCCATCAATTGGCATTGACCCAACTGTTGCCTGAGGTCGCTCTCAATGTCAATGAGGCGCAAGCCAAAAACATCTATACACTTGCCCAACATATTAGCCCTGATGTGCTACAGCTATACTATGAAATTGTTGTACAAGCACGTGAAGGCGTCAAGCTTGCTAGTACGCCGATGCAAGCGCTTGAGATGTGCATTTTGCGACTGCTGGCGTTTCGCCCTTTGCCTGTCGATGAAGTGTTGACTGATAACTATGGCAATAATATGGCCTCTATCGCAGCAGCAGAGTCGGTTCCAAATGCTATGACGCATGAAGCCTCAGCCCCATTAGAGGCTTACGATGTTGACTACCATCCACAGCCTCTAGATGAGCCTCAAAGCACTATTGATGATAATGATGTGACACTGTCAGCGGCTACTGGCCCTGAGCCAATTGTTGAGCCTGAACCAAT
>NZ_DDNS01000033.1:0-7643 GCF_002341255.1 Psychrobacter sp. UBA2514 | reverse complement strand
CCTGAACCAATTGTTGAGCCTGACGCAAATGATTCTCAGTTAGCAGTACCATCAGATGAAGATCCTCGTACTTTATTACGCTGCGCCCCTCAAGAGCTGACAGGGGAGTGGAACTCGGAAAAATGGGATTACTGGCTACAGACAGCTCGTGAGGCAGAAGTGTTGGCACAGGACGAGCTGGCACTTGCCCGTCAAGGTACGATGGTAGGTCAATGTAATGGCACAGCCACTTTTTTGACCAGTGTCGATAGTAGACATTTACAAGCGACTTTCCAGCAGTTAGCTGCTAAGCTGCAGCAACAGTTCACAAGTGCAGAGATTGATTTAAAAATTGATAGTAGTATTATGCAAAGCGATAACAAAACACCAGAGCGTCGCCAGCAAAAACGTTTGGAGCAAGCCAAAACGGTTGCTGAGATGAAGTTGCGACATACACCCGTCATGCAATATTTGACTGAGCGCGGTGAAGGAAAAATGGGTAAGGTACAGCTATATTAAGTTTCAAAAAAAGCTGTTATTAACATCATTTAAAAATATAGATATGTTTTAGCAATGGTTTTATATAAAATATCAAGGTGATATTGTGCTATCGCCTTGATATTTTTTTGTTTTTTTTGAATAAGCAATTTGCCTTCTTAAAAAATGAAAAATATTTAATAACGATAATATAAATTAAAATTCGTTATAATGGTTAAGTTATATTAAAAACTGAAATGAAGTTTAGGTGAGAATATGTTGGATAATTTACGCGGTATGGCTGTGTTCGCCAGTGTGGTCGGACACGGCTCTTTTAGTGGTTCTGCTCGCGAGCTTGGTATTACTACTAGTGCAGTCAGTCAGCAAATTCGTTCACTAGAGAATGAGCTTGGCGTTGTGCTATTGCATCGCTCGACTCGTAAGCTCAGCTTAACGGAAGCTGGTGAGAGCTTTTATGAGTCGGCAAAAGATGTGGTCAGCGCGGCTGAGCAAGGTCGAATCAAAGTTAATCAATTGCGTGATGAGCTAGCAGGTAGTCTACGGGTGTCGACGACGCCTGAGCTTGGCGTAAATCATATATTGCCAGCGCTTTCTACATGGATGGCTGCGCATGATGATCTGAGTGTCACTTATCTCGCAGACAATCATTATATCGATATGATTGATGAACGTATCGACATCGCGATTCGCATGAGTCCATCGATTAATGACTCGAGTCTAAGTAGCTATCCGCTCACCGATGTGCGCCAGTTACTCGTGGCTTCACCCCAATATCTGCGTCAGCATCCTAAGATTAATACACCAAAAGATTTGGCTGATCATCAATTAATTTGTATTGAAATCATGAAAGATGCCAATCAGATTGATATGATTCAGACAGAGACCAACAAAAAAACGCGTGTAAAAATGAACTCACGTATCTACACCAACAATGTCTTCATGGCGACAACCTTAGCTAAAGAAGGTCATGGCTTGGTGAGAATGATGGAAATGGACATCAAAAAAGAGCTTGAGAGTGGAGAGTTGGTAGAGGTATTGACTGGTTATCAGTTGCCGAGCTTTGTACTATATGCCGTTACCTTAAACCGCGACCAACAACCAGCTAAAATCACTCGTTGCCTAGAAGTACTGAAGAAATATTTTCATGCAAACTAAGTGTTATGCAGACTAAATATTGGTTGTTTCAATAATCGGTCAGCAAAAAGCCTATGGATAGAGTTGTCCATAGGCTTTTTTATTACATGCTACATATTCAAGCAAGCTTTAGAATGTTGGCTTTAATAAGTTGATCAATCGTTCAGCGACTTGTGTGCTTTCATCACGGCTCATATTGAGCGGTGGTAGCAAACGTACCACATGGCCACCTGTCACATTGATGATAAGTTTTTGCTCGTCACGGGCACGATCTACCAATTGGCTACAATCCATGTCTTCAGGTAGCGCAATACCAATCATCATACCGGCACCGCGGCTACTTACGCCGTGTTGTCCTAGTGCATTGACGAGACTTTCTCGGATAAACAATCCTTCCGTCACCGCATTCTCCATGATGTCGCTATTTGCAAGTACATCGTACACGCTATGTACCACGCGACTGGCTAATGGCGTACCACCGTAAGTAGAGCCATGACTCCCTGCACCAAATAATCCATTGGCACGCCCACGTACCATACAAGCGCCGACTGGAAATCCATTTCCCAAGCCTTTGGCAGTCGTCAATACATCAGGGCGCGCATTGCTATGCTGATAGGCAAAATATTTACCAGTACGACCATTGCCGGTTTGCACCTCATCAAGCATGAATAACCAGTTATAAGCATCACACTCTGCTTGTAGCTCTTCTAAATAGGTAAAGCCATTGGCCGCAGTATTAAGACCACCTTCACCTTGGATCGGCTCTACAAAAATGGCGCAGATGTCCTCATGGTCTAACGCCGCTTGCTTTATCGCGGCAATGTCACCAAATGGCACACGGATAAAGTCGTCATCTAGAGTATAAAACCCTTCGCGGGCTTTTGGGTTAGCAGTGGCCGATAGTGATAGTAATGTACGGCCGTGGAATGACTGCTCCATCACGATGACTTTTGGGCGTGCAAAGCCTTGTTGCGACGCATACAGGCGTGCAAGCTTTAGTGCCGCTTCATTTGCTTCAGCGCCACTATTGGCAAAAAACACACTATCCATTTGAGCTGACGTACATAGTTTCTCTCCTGCGCGCTCTTGCCAGTCGATACCGAACAGATTGCTGGTATGAACCAAGGTCGCTGCCTGCTGTTGAATAGCGTCGGTCACTTGTGGATGGCAATGTCCTAATCCACATACCGCGATACCAGTTAAGGCATCTAAGTATGGCGTATCGTCTTTTGTATAGAGCCAACTGCCTGCACCGCGGGTAAAGCTGATCGGTTGACGATTATAAGTGGGCATTAGGTAAGTAGCAGACATGTAAAACATCCTTGGTATAATAAATTGAGTAAAGAGGTAGGTTATAGCTCGTCAGAAAAAGGTGTGGTTTCTGCAGGTAACGTGTATTCTTCATTTGCCCAAGCACCTAAGTCGATCAGCTTACAGCGACCACTACAAAATGGCTTATATTTGTTGTCTTGCCAAGCAGTTTGAGTGCCACAACGTGGGCAAGGGTAGGTTTTGGGTGCAGTGTTGGTATTAGAGTCAGTCATAATAAAGGTGGGAGTATCCTTGATGTTATTAGTATCATTTGCGCACGATAGTTATTTATTATCATATAAATTGTGATGAATTGAGGAGTACTAGTTGTCGTTATATTACTATTCAATTAGATTGGCTATATAATAGCATGGGGCAGAATAATGACAAAAGACAAATGCTTTAAGGATAGTAGATGATAGACAATATCGAGTTCACACATCAGCAAGCGCGTGCCTTTCAACCACAACGACTCTCCGCACCGCGCGACTTTATGATTCCAAAAATCATCAGTGATAATAAAGACGAAAAGCCGTTAATCTTGGAGATTGGAGCAGGGAAGGGCAAGCATGCACTTAGCTTTGCCCTGCAAAATCCTGATAAGCATTTGATCGCCATTGAGCGCACACGCAATAAGTTTGATGCTTTCTCAAAGCTGGCTACACTGCAAGACCTATCGAACCTAGATGCGATCCATGCAGATGCGATTGCTTGGACGGTGCATGCGCTAAAACCCAATAGTGTGGCTAAAATATTTATTCTTTATCCCAATCCTGAACAGCATAATCCCAATCAGCAATGGCTAAATATGCCCTTTTTTGAGTTTCTACTATCTCGCTTGCAAGTAGGGGGAGAGATAATACTGGCCACCAATATTCAATCTTATATGGACAATGCAGAGCATCAAGCAGCTAAGCTTTGGTGCCTACCAAATAATCGCTACCGAGTGCCTGTCGACAGCCAGCGTACGCATTTTGAAGTGAAGTACCTAGCGCGGCAGGAGGTATGCTGGGAGTTAAGCATCCGTAAGCCAAAATGGTATAAAACCCGGTTTGATAATTGGCAAGCTTAATAATAGGCGAAAAATAGCCTAAGCAGAAAAATATAAATCAGAAAAGCCGTCACTAAAGGACGGCCAAAATTTCGCACTACTAAAAACTATAAATAAGGTTTGACCAAGGTATTAGGGTTGGTATGTGCGTCAAGCACTGTTAAAAAAGTATATGCACCAATAAATTTGCGGCTAATAAACATAAATTCTTTTGGAGGAAGGTTAAATTCAAAAGATTGCATCGCACGAGTAGCTTTAGTGGATAAGCGTGAATGCAATTTGCTATTGGCCCAAATATAGCGATTTTGCTCATCCAAACAATCTGTAGGGATGTCATCGTTTTTCTCAGGATCACTGAATGGCTCGGTAGCCAATAGGAACAATGAGGCAATATCAGAGCGTACTTTATCACTCATACTATCGAAGAAATCATAACCCGTCATCGCTAGAGTCATTGCCTGATGGTTGTGGTGATATCCTGCCCTCAATAGTCCACGGGCAATCGTAAGCAAATTACTATCAAATTGACGAATTGCACCAAAATCTAGCAAAACAAGTTTATCAATATCGTCTGTACTTTCACTAACTCGAACTAAATAGTTACCAAAATTAGGATCCGTCTGCATTTCACCCCAGACAAAAATCTCTTGCATCATAATTTCGATGGCAGCTTGACCAATTGCACTGCGGCGCTCGTGAGGCAATAGCTGTAGTGCTTCAGACACGACAGTGATACCTGGCTCATATGACATACATAGCAGACGTTTTTTTGAATAATTACGATTAATTTTAGGCACGATATAACGTGGATCATTGCTTAAACGATCGTAGAAACGCTCTGTTGTTGCTGCTTCTGCTTCATAATCGACTTCATGGTGGAGTAGGTCCCGTATTTCCTCAAACCAAGCATCGAGAGCGCGCGTTTGGGGGACGATGTTACTTACCTTTAGTAGTCGCTTAAATAGGGCAAGATCAGAGTTGATGGCATCGGCCACCCCCGGATACTGAATTTTCAACACGACTTGTTCACCAGTTGCTAATACTGTCGCCCGATGGACTTGGGCAAGAGAAGCCGTTCCAATAGGAACAGGGTCAACATCGAGCTCATTTAGTTTTTCACCCAATAGCTGGCGCAATGTTTGCTCAATTGTCGGCCAGGTAAGCGTCGCCGTATCATCATTGAGCGTTTGCAAGGCACGCGTAATCTCTGGTGGCAATATATGTTCACCATAGATGGCTAGCATTTGACCAATTTTGACAACTGAACCTTTCAATTTACCAAGCTCTGATGCCAGATAACTCGCTTGAGCTTCCATAAATGCTTGGTTACGTGCGGTCCGTGCTTCTTTATTCAAAAACATGCCAGACACACTATTACCCGCCCAACGACGACCAATATTTAAGGAGGTTTTAGCAATCGACATGCGGCGATCAAACCCTGAGGTTTTTAGACTATCGATTGATTGCTTATTGTTAGAAGGTTTAGACGTATCATTTGCCATAAATATAATCATTCATCCAGTTGGTATTGATTTGCGGGTTCGAGACCTACAATACAAGGGAGATGTGATGCACGGGTATAAAATTGTATCATATAAAGTGCATGGGTTTTATGAGCGCACACAGGCTGTTGATAGTTACTTTGTAAGTCAAAATAATTGCGTGATATTTTACCGATTTAATGTTGAGAGTTGTGCTCATGTCTGGTCTATCATTAAGCCGCCATCTCATTTTTTATGAGCATTTCATCAAAAATAGACCTAAAAATGACTGTCAAAAAATAAGACCTAGCATGCATGATGCTAGGTCAAATAATGTATAGCGTATCAGTCATATTTGCTTAATCAGACATATGGAGTGAAAAACTCACGTTATCTGACAAGGATTAACTCATCAAGCATTTTCACGAGCAATGGCATGATGCCCGATATCACGGCGATATTGCGCACCATCAAAGCTAATCGCAGCAGTGACTGCTAGTGCTGCTTGCTGAGCTTCAGAAATATTATTTGCTAAAGCAGTCACGCACAATACACGACCACCGTTAGTCACAACTTCGTTCTCATTGTCATTCGAGAATGCCGTACCAGCATGAAATACTTTAACAGCATTATCGTTCGTAGTGTCCAGCTCTGGCAAGCCAGCAATCACATCGCCTTTCGATGATGTTTCAGGATAGCCTTTCGATGCAACTACGATACCTAGAGCAGGGCGGTTGTCCCATTTGGCTTCGCTAGGCAGTTGACCTGCCAACCCTTGTGCAACCAAGTCTACCATTGATGACTGCAGGCGCATCAAAATAGGCTGCGTCTCTGGATCACCAAAGCGGCAATTGAATTCAATGACATAAGGATCGCCTGCTTTATCAATCATAAGACCAGCATATAAAAATCCAGTATAAGGGTGTCCTGCGTCTTTCATCGCATCGACGACTGGCTGAATGACTTGTGACATCACTTTGTCATGAACGTCTTTGGTCACGACTGGCGCAGGTGAATAAGCACCCATACCGCCAGTGTTGGGACCCGTATCCCCTTCAAAAGCACGTTTGTGATCTTGGCTGGTCGCCATTGGCAAGATATTGTCACCATCAATCATGCAAATAAAGCTGGCTTCTTCACCTTGCAAGAACTGCTCGATGACCACACGACTACCAGCATCACCGAATTTGTTGTCCGCTAGCATATCGTCAATCGCTTCATGCGCTTGCTCAATAGTCTCAGCAACAATGACGCCTTTACCAGCAGCAAGCCCGTCAGCTTTGATAACAATAGGCGCGCCTTGCTCATCAACGTAAGCTTTGGCAGCAGTAGCGTCTGTAAATCCTTGATAAGCAGCCGTTGGAATATTGTTTTGTTCCATGAATTCTTTAGCAAAGGTTTTCGAACCTTCTAATTGAGCGCAGTAGGCTGTTGGACCCCATGCTTTGATACCAGCATCACGGCACGCATCAACGATACCAGTGACCAAAGGTGCTTCTGGTCCGACGATGACCATGTCAATATCATTGTTTTGGCAAAATTCGATAACAGCGCTGTGCTCACTGGCATCAGTAGACGTTAAGACAACGTTTTGGCATTTAGGTTCAAGGGCCGTGCCAGCATTACCAGGAGCGATATAGACATTTTCGACATTGTCATCTTTTGCACACTGCCATGCCAGCGCGTGTTCACGACCACCTGAACCAATCACCAAAATATTCATCATACCTCTTGCCCTTAGCATTAAAGTTAATAATGAGCTATTCGTACGCTCGTAGATATATCGGCATATTCTAACAAAAAAACAGTATTGATTACTATGAGTATCCACTTGCCAGCACCTAATCTCGAATGCTAATGCTATGGCATTGAACATCATTGTCTCATTAGCAAAGGTTATCGACATGTCGTTGATTCATGAAATGATGTTGTACGCTTTAGCTCGCGCCGCAGGTGCGTTAAACTTCACTATATTGATGGCATTAAATCCTGATGGCTACATATTCATAAAAATAAGAGTAAAAAAGGAGAAAGTCTTTAGACGTCATAATAAAAGAATAAGTCGCGTGACTGGATATATTGCCATTGCATCACAAGTTATAGTCGAACCACTATTAAAGTGTTACAGCGTTAGACTCGTTTAGCCTACTACTGTAGTACTTGCACTCGTCTGCCTTGTACCACTTTTA